>CBDVBD010000083.1:0-13669 GCA_965372135.1 uncultured bacterium
GCTCAACAGGTTGCCCAGATCGTTTGCCAGGTCAGCGTTGATGCGGGTGACGATGCTTTCTTCGGTAAATTGGGCATCCAATCCCAGCGCCATGTCCGCCAGCAGGTAGTAACGCACAGCATCGATTCCGTATTTCTCCGCTAAGGGTTCCGGAGCGACCATATTCGCCATGGTTTTGGTCATTAGGGATTTGGAAATCTTCCCGGTGGGTGTGATCCAGTACCCATGAACGGTCAGGTGTTTATAGACTGGGATACCGGCGGCTTTTAGCATGGTAGGCCAATAGATACCGTGGGGTTTCAGGATATCTTTAGCAACCAGATGTTCCACATGAGACCAGAATCGCTGGTACCGATCGCCGTCGGGATAGCCGATACCGGTCAAGTAGTTGATCAGGGCATCGAACCAGACATAGCACACATGGTCGTTATCGAAGGGCAGCGGAATTCCCCAGGACAAGCGTTTTTTCGGTCGGGAAATGGATAGGTCGCCAATAGGTTCGCGGAGGATAGACAGGATTTCGTTTTTGTATCTCTCGGGGCGAATAAAGTCTGGGTTTTGTCTGATGTGATCCACCAGCCAATCCTGGTATTTCCCCATACGGAAGAAGTAGTTTCCTTCCTTGACCGGTTCCGGGGGTTTTTGGTGGTCGGGACACAAACCGTCCACCAGCTCTTTTTCAGTGAGGAACCGTTCGCATCCGACACAGTATAAGCCTTCGTACTCGCCGTAATAGATATCACCCTGGTCGTATACTTTTTGCAGGATTTGGGTGACGACCTCTACGTGTTCGGGATCGGTGGTTCGGATGAAATGATTGGGCTGCAAGCCCAGTTTGGGCCAGAGGGTGCGAAATTGTCCGGAGATTTCGTCAACGTATTGTTGTGCGGTTTTCCCCGCGGCAGCGGCAGATCGGGCGATTTTTTCCCCGTGCTCATCGGTACCGGTCAGGAAAAAGACGTCCTTGCCCATCGCTTTGTGGATGCGGGCGAAAGTATCGGCAAGTATGGTGGTATAGGTGTGCCCGATGTGGGGTTCGGCATTGACGTAGTAAATGGGTGTAGTCACATAGTAAGCCGGTTTCATGCGCTGTCTTTCTCGTTTTTTCCAGTCTGATTTCGCCGCTTAGGAACAACTTCCGGGGTAGGAGCTTCCGGGGAGAATTCGTATCCACGGTTAAACTGCAGGAAGCTTAGTTCTTCGAACTCGTTGTCTTCGTATCTGATAGTAAGGGAATCCTTGAAGACATCAATTTTCTCGACTATGCCGATTTCTTTCCGTTTGAAGCCTTCGATCCGGGACTCAACGGGTGGGTATTTGCCGATGATCTCCTGGTAATAATCCAGTTCGTAGCGCAGACAGCATTTCAGTCTGCCGCAACACCCGGACAGTTTTTGGGGATTAAGGGTAAGATTTTGATCCTTGGGCATTTGGGTGGTGATAGGCAGGAATTCGGTGATCCAGGTAGTACAGCATAATTCTCTGCCACATATGCCGTAACCGCTTAATTTACGGGTTTCATCCCGGGCACCGATTTGCCTGAGATCGATTCGGGAACGGAAATGAGCAGCGAGGTCTTTCACCAGAGCCCTGAAATCCACTCGACCGTCGGCGGTAAAGAAGAAGGTTATCTTTCGACCGTCGAATTGATATTCCACATCCACCAGTTTCATCTCCAGTTGGTGATCCTCCACCATAGTCTGACAGATATTCATCGACTCCTTTTCCTTTCCCCGATTTTCCTCCAGTTGTTTAAAGTCGTCATCGGATGCTTTTCGGATAATAGCATATTCCGGGGGTTCGATGTGTTCGATACAGGGTCGGTGACCGATATAGGACACCACACCCAGGTCCATGCCTCGCTCTACCTGCACCACCACCCAGTCACCCAATTGAAATGGGAATTCTTGGGGATTGGCGAACACCCCTCGTCTAAGTCCTTTGAATTCAACTTCTATAACGCAAATTACGTTGCTCATAATTTATGTCCGAATATGATTTGCTGATTGGTGTCGAAACAGGCGGTGGATCCCCTGCGCCAAGGTCAACAACACCAGAGAGGGGATAACGTTACCTCTGATGTCGGATATGGCTTCTTCCACCAAGTCAATACATAGTGGGATATCATCTCGGGATAGGGTTTTGCTGAATTTCACCAAGGTGTCGCGGACGTCAGCGAATGCCAAGTGTTCCGGCGATTCGCTGTGGTGCAATGTCCAGGCATCATGCAGGAAACTCATCATCGAACGCAGAGCTTCCTCGATTTCCGAAATCGGTTTTCGCTGGGTTAGTTTCATAACAATGTTGTGGATTTCCAGCGGTTTACCGGTGTAGCAGGTTCGCAGGAAATTCAGCACATCATCCCGTTGCAGGATGGAATCATCGGTCAGTAACATCAAAGCCCGCCGGTAATTCCCATCCGCCATTTTCGAAATCATTTGAGCCCGTTCCCGATCCACATTTTCCCGTTCCGCCAACGCTTTTTCGATCACGTCTGCCGGCAGCGGGTGAAATGCCACCTGCTGACAGCGTGACAGGATGGTGGGCAACAGGGCATTTTCCGATGATGTGGTCAGGATAATGTAAGTGTTTGGCGGCGGTTCCTCCAGGATTTTTAGCAGGGATACCTGGGCATCATCGGTCATGTTTTGCGCCTGAGACAGGATGTACACCTTGGCACCGCGTTCGAAGGATTTCAACGAAACCATGCGTTTTATAGCGCGGATCTGGTCAATCAATATGAACCGTGCGCCGGAAAGCTGTATTTCGTGGTACGGGTTTTCGGTTTTAAGTCTCAACTGCTCGGTGAGGTCTTCCTCGGCGGATTTGCTTAACCTGACACCCAGGGGTTCGTCTGTGGAGGTTTTTGTGGAACGGGGCAGCGGGACCACGAACTGCAGGTCCGGATGATAAATTTTCGCCGCCCGGCGGCAGGAATTGCAGTCATCGTCACCTTTGCCATTAGGGCAGAGGACCAGCCGCGCCAATTCCATCGCCACCGTGTCCTTCCCCACTCCATCCGGTCCTACGAAGACCATAGCATGGGGGAGGTGACCACGCTGAAATGCTCCAAGTAGGTTTTGTGTTAGATGTTCTTGACCTAAGACCGATTCAAACATTATGGATAAGGAGTTTTTGTTAACCAGGATTCAGGGTCCTGGGTGATTCGTTTTTGCCAGATTTCGAAATGCAACCGGGGACCTTCCAACGAGCCGGTATCGCCTACGGTTCCGATCACCTCGCCGGCGCGAAGCCAGTTTCCCTGGGCAACGAGTACTTCGTCCAAGTGGGCGTATACTGAATAGTGCCCGTCCTGGTGGTCAAGAATGATAGTGTTTCCAAAGCCGCGCAGCCAGGTGACCATGCCCACCTGGGCGTCGCTGACGGTACGAACCAGTGCACCCATGGGCGCTTGGATATCGATGCCGGTGTTTTCGGTGATGGTACCCAACCGTGGATGTCGATTGGCACCGAAATGAGTGACAATTTCACCGGGAACCGGCAGGGGAAGCTTGCCCTTGAGAGAGGCGAAAGGCTGACCGGATGCGAAATAACCGGGCGGAGGCGCTTCGATGGTCCGACGCGTTTCCATGGCGGCGATTTGACGCTCGATTTCCTGCACCGCCATTTGCTTTTCCGCAAGCTGTTTTTCCAGGGCTTCCCGATCCGATCGAATATATGTGAGTACAGCCGACCGGGTGCTCTTTTTCTCTATCAGTGCGGCTTCTTCTTCCCGTTTTTGCGTGATCAGCCGGTTCTTTTGGTTTCGGGCAGTTTCCTGATTGCTAAGATCGGCACGCAACGCACGCTGTTGGTGCTGGATGCGAGTTTCCAATGATTTCAGAGAATCCGCACGCTGGGATAATTCCTCAAGGTGCCTGACATCCCAGTGGTGTATTTTGCGGAAATAATACTGCCGGCTTAATAAGTCGGTGATCGATTGGGCTTTAAGCAGGATTGTCCAGCGATCGATATTCCAATGTTTATATACCTGCACCGCCCGGCGGTTTACCACATCCTGCAGCGCATCGTACCGTTTCCGCATATCTTCGTGTTCAGACGTTAAACGATTGATGTCGCGCTGGCGTTGTTGGATTTGGCTGCCGGTACGGCGAATGCTATTGTCCAGCCGAACTCGCTCCTTGCCAAGGGTCTTGATCACCAACAGCCGTAGGCTGATGGTGCGGTCAAGACGATCCAATTCGGTAACCAGGTCCTGTTCCATGACATCGGACGATGCAATCCGGGACTCCAGTTGTTGAATCTGCTCGCGAAGATCCTGCAACCGTTTTGCGGGATCCAAGGTGTCTGATATGACTTCCTGCCCATTAACAATAATGGGCAAGATGACCATAAGAAATACCAGCCATCCCAAGTAAAGAAACCTCATGGCAATAAAATAATTGTTTTATACTTGGAAATCAATAGAAAAATGCAGATTGTACGGATAACATTTATCGGTCGCGGGAACAGATTCCGGCCTATCCAATATGATTAATAGGTGTTTCTGGGAGTCTGCATAATTTACGATATTGGAAATGACTTGACTTGCTGGGAAAAATTCATTATAATTAACAAACAAGGTGTGGAACATCGGTTTTGTGCCAATGAGTGGGTGATAGGAAGGTACCGGTTACGGTGCTATACCGAAAGAAAACAGGATAGCACACGCTTTGCTGTGATTATGATGATGCAGTACCGGGAGAAAGTTTCCACAAATTTCGGGGTATCAAATGGCTGAAGCAATCAACAACTTCGATAAGAAACGAGTATTCACCAAGCTGGAATCAATCGAAGAGCTGCCGATGCTGCCGCAGGTTATGGTGATGATTCGTAATATTTCCGAATCGCCGAAATCGTCAGCGGCGGATTTAGCAAATGTTATCTTGAAGGATCCATCGCTGACCAGCAAAGTACTTAGGGTGGCAAATTCGTCCATGTACACCGGGTATTCCCGGAAGATTTCGTCGGTGACCCAGGCGGTGGTGTTGATGGGATTCCAGGCGGTGCGGTCGATCGCATTTGGGGTGATGGTGCACTCCATGTTGAAAATCATCAAGAAAAATCCGGATTTCGATTTTCAAGGGTTTTGGCTGCAGTCGGTAAAGACGGCAGTGGCAGCCAGGATGTTGTCGGTGCTTTTAGGAAACGAAGTGCCGGAAGAGGCGTTCGTGGCGGGATTTATTTGTGATCTGGGGCAGTTGATTATCGGGCAGTACTTCCCGGAAGCCTATATCAAGATCGAGGAAAATACCAAGCATTGGTCGGAGCGCATCGATGTTGAAACCAGAGTGCTGAAAGTCAACCACCAGGAAATCGGGGAGTTGTTGGGGGAGAAATGGAAGTTTCCCAAGCAGTTAGTGGAAGCGATTGCGAAGCATCATCACCCGGCGTTGCCGAGTAAGACCCAGATCCCGGTGGATCTGCCGGAGATTGTGTATGTGGCGAATTGGATCGCCAATATCCCATCTGAAAAGAAGGAGCGAGTGGAACACGTAAAGAAGACCAAACACTTCGCAGATATTTACCTAAACCTGACCTCGCAAAGGATGGATATGTTGCTGCAACGGTTCCCCGATCAGATCACCCATGCGTTTAAGGGGTTGAATATCGGGGAAGATGACGATGATATGGGGTTTGGGGAAGAATTAGCGGAAACTGCCGCTAAACCAACCAAGGTTCCTGCTAAAGTGTTGTCGGCGAAACTTAACAGCGTACAAAATCAAATGGCGGTACTGTATGAGATAACCTCAGCGTTGACGGAAGCGGAAGACCAGTTCGAGGTGTATCACTTGGGACTGGAAGGGATTTTTCGTGCCATGGGGTTTGAACGTATCATCCTGTTTCTTATGAATCAAGAAACTACTACGCTGGAAGGATATTTTGGATTCGGGGTGCGGGATCAAAAGGAAGTCCGACGTCTGAAGTTCCCGGTGAGTCGTGGGGAAGGGGTGTTCGGAAAAGCGGTGGAACAGCTCAGGATTTTCAATGTCACCGATGTCAAGTCAAAAGATTACCAAGATATAATCAGCGGAAGGGAAATGGCGGGGCTGAAAACCAGCTCGTTCGCGGTGATTCCCATAAGAGTGTTTAAACTTGCCAAGGGGCTTATTTTCGCGGACAATCAGGCTTCCAGGAAACCAATCACGGACGAGGAAGTTCGGACATTGGACTTGTTTGTCAAGCAGATTGAGTTGGCGTTGGGCAGGTTTCGGGATGACGATACACCGACCGTGATTCAACCGTAAAAGATATTATATTCTGCAGGATGTGGGTCTTGATACCTTGACACCCTGCGGCATGATAATGTATGATACTAACACTTCAACGTAGCTTTCCAAGTGGTTAATTAATAATCGATTAAAAACATGACGATTGTAATCCTGGTGGAAGACAGGGTAAAAACACCCGGGATTAATGAGGGGATTCAATATTTCCGGAAGTTGTGTTCCGGGTGGGTGCAGGTAAAGGTGGAACCGTGGGGGAATCGAAAAGGATCCAGCAGGAAGCGGCAGGGATTGCTGGGGGAAGAAGTTATAAGCAAAGTGAAATCTTCGGACTATTTTGTAGCGTTGGATCGGAAGGGTGTGAAAAACAGTAACTGGGCACCGGATTCATTAGAATTTGCCAAATTCTTAGATAAGGTTATCCGGGGATCATGGCACCGGTTGTTGTTTGTGGTGGGTGGTCCTGAGGGGCTGCCTGAAGAAGTGCTCCAGCGCGCAGACCGTATTTTAAGTGTTTCTCACCTCACATTTCCTCATGACATGGTTCCATTGCTATTGACGGAGCAAATTTACCGAGGATTAAGTATCCTTAATCGACATCCCTACCATCGTTAACGGATCAGAGGATCTAATGGCGAATAAAATCCTGGTTGTGGAAGACGAAGAGATCAACCGCAATATGTTCAGGCAGTTACTCGATTTCAAGGGCTACAAAGTGGTGACTGCGATGGATGGTGAAGACGGTTGGAAGAAGTTCCAGACATCCAAGACCTGGAACTTGATAATCGTTGATTTGATAATGCCGAAGCTGAGTGGATCGGATTTGATTGCCAGGATAAATGATGTACTGCCGGATGTACCGAAGATCATCATTTCCGGACAGGGGACTATGGATGATGCATTGACTGCGATTACCCAGGATGTGTTTTTCTATTTCAAGAAACCAATTCGGGAAGTAACGGAATTTT
Source organism: uncultured bacterium (assembly GCA_965372135.1). GTDB lineage: Bacteria > Electryoneota > RPQS01 > CBDVBD01 > CBDVBD01 > CBDVBD01. The sequence goes on from CBDVBD010000083.1 coordinate 7,196, forward strand.
ATCACATTATTGAAAAGGCGTTGGAGAAGGATGCGCTGATCCGGAAAAATCGCAAGTATCAGAACGAGCTGAAGCGAGCCAACCTGGAGCTCAGGAAAGCGGTGAAGACACGGACCAAGGAACTGGAGGGGATTAAGAATAAGCTAACGTTTTTCTTTGACATGGCGAACCGCATCCAGCGAGAAAAGGATATTCAAACGAAACTGGATCTAACTGCCCAGGCGATATTTGATGCGGAACTGTTCCGCCGGGTGATCGTACCGTTGGAGAAGGAACGCGGGAAAATTGACGCGATCGGGATGGTGGGGTTAAGTAAGAAAGAAATCAATGCATTACTTAACCAGCCGAAGCTGACAGAGTCGATTAGAAAAAAGATTTTAGAAGATAAGTTTCGGATATCGCAGTCCTATTTTATCCCGGAGGAGGCTCAAATCTATAAAGAGATTCCATCGCGTTATCTGCCGGGTGTCGATAACGGCAACTCACAGGAATGGCGTGTTAATGATTTGTTTATTATACCTATGCGACGGCGGGACAATAGTATTTTGGGGTACATGTCGGCGGATGAACCGTTTGACGGAAAGCGTCCTCAACTGGGAACGGTGCAGATTTTAGAGCAGTTTGTCAGCCATGTAACTCTGTCGATTGAGCAGATTTTGTTGGAAAAAGAGGTGGAACAATCGGAAAAGAAATACCGTAATTTGATTGAGAATGTATCGGATGCAATTTATTCGGTGGATGTGGAGGGGAAGTTCACGTTTATGAATGAACTTGGTGCGGAAACGATCGGGTACCATCGGGATGAGATATTGGGGAAAGACATTATGGAATTGATTGTGGAGGATTCTAAGGAAATTGTACGCAAGCAATTCCAACGGGTGCTCAAGGGGGAAGAGGTAAAGATAGATATTCCTTTGTATCATAAGAATGGGTCGGAACGGATTGTTACTGCGGTGATTCAGCCGCAATGGGAAAACGAGGTGGTGATCGGGGCATTCGGGGTGGCACGGGATATTACCAAACGGCACCATTTGGAGAAGCGGATCAGCGAGTCGGAAGCCAAGTACCGGTCGTTGATGGAACATGCCAATGATGCGATATTGCTGGTGGATTCGGAATCGGTTCAGATTGTACAAGCCAACCAGATGGCATCGGCGTTGACCGGATACAGCCAGAAGGAGTTGATCGGGAAGTCGATTTTGGATTTGCGTCGTCCGGAAGACCGGGATTACGCGATGGATCGGTTTGGGCACATACTGCTTCATGGATCGGGTTATTTCGAGGATGCACCTATTATCAAGAAGGACGGCACTCCGGTGCGGGTGGAAATATCAGGGCGGATTGTGGAGATCGAAGGACAGAAAATCCTGCAGAGCATTATGCGGGATGTTACCGAACCACGGGAGATGGAGGAAGAGCTTCGACAGCGGGTATCTCAATTATCGATTTTAACAGAGATTACCGACGTACTGCAGATGACGTTGGGATTGAACGATGTGCTGTCCATTATTTTGACGGGAGTTACTGCAGGACAGGGATTCGGGTTCAACCGGGCATTTATCCTGTTTTTGGACGATGACGAAAAGGCACTCCGGGGTCAGGTGGCGATCGGTCCATCAAATCTGGAAGAAGCAGGGCGAATCTGGGGGGAATTGTCGCAGGAGCCGCGCACACTACGGGAAATGTTGGAATACTACCGCGAGGTGATGACCAGCGAGGATGTGATGGTGAACAAGCTGGTACGCAATATCACCATCGATATTGCAGATACAGACAACGTATTTGCCCGGGCGATAAAGGATAAAATGCCGGTGAATGTGACCGATGTGCATCAAGAGCCAGCTATGCCTAAGGATATTTTAGACCTGCTGCAGGTGGGTGCGTTGGCGATTATTCCTTTAGTGTCCAGAGACAAGGTCTTGGGACTGTTGTTAGTGGATAATATGATCAACCAACTGCCAATTACCGACGAGGATGTGGATTTACTGCGTGTGTTTGCTAATTCATCGGCGATCGCCATCGAAAATGCACGGCTGGTGTCATCGCTGGAAGAAAAAGTAGTGGATTTAAAGGAGGCGTACAAGGAACTTAAGGACAGCCGCGACCGGTTGGTAAAGACCGAAAAGCTGTCCGCAGTGGGGGAAGTGGCGACCAGTGTGGCGCACGAAATTCGGAATCCGTTGGTGTCGATCGGGGGATTCGCGCAAACGGTGTTGGGCAAAATGGAAGAAGGGGATGCCCGCCGTCAGTATTTAGAAATCATTGTGGACGAAGTGCGGCGGTTGGAATCGATTCTGGGAGAGATATTAAACTATGCGCGACCGGTGGTGCCGCATTTTATGGAGTCCGATTTGAATGAAATGATTCGACAGACGATGGGGATGATCCGTGTGGAGATCGATGAAGAGATGATCGAAATGATAAGCAACCTGGCAGAGGAATTGCCGAAGTTATGGTTCGATCCGGATCAGATGCGGCAAGTGCTGCTGAATTTGCTTCGAAACGCCGTGCATGCCATGCCGGATGGGGGTGAACTGACTGTATCCACAGAGATAAAGAGCAACATTGTCACTATTGAAATTAGGGACACCGGGGTGGGGATTTCAGACGAGCATATCAGCAAGATTTTTACCGCGTTTTTTACCACTAAGTCAACCGGTTCCGGACTGGGATTGACAATTTGTTCGCAAATTCTCCACAATCATGGGGGATCGATTGGTGTAAGCAGTAAGGAAGACGAGGGTTCGGCATTTGTAATCAGCTTGCCACTTCGACGGAAAAGTGGGGGTGATTGACAAGTAGTTTTCCAGAAAAAAAACTTGCATTTGCATAGAATTCTACTTATATTTAGTGATTAAATTGAGGTAAAATCCGGCAACTGCCAAATAGGCATATTTTAGGAGGTTTCATGACACGGTGGATCGCCGTTCCCCTTTGTGTTCTTATAGTAGCTATGATCTGGAGTTGTGCTAAAAAACCCGGGGAAGAGGAATTATTTACACGGGCAAAGCAATTCCAGGAGCAAAGCCAGTTTCATCAGGCGGTGGAGAAGTACGAGGAATTGATTCAATTGTACTCGAAGAGCCCCCTGTGTGCTCAGAGTCAATTCATGATCGGGTACATCTATGCCAACCACATTCAGGACTACGATGCCGCTCGGGAAGCATACCAAAAGTACTTAGATAATTATTCCAACGACGAAATGGCGAAGGATGCTCGATGGGAGTTGGAACATTTAGGACAGGATATTGATAGTATTGAAGAATTAACTGCTCCAGAAGGGAATGAGACAGTTTCCTCAGAGGATTCTACACAATAATTTATCATCTTTTCGTAGCCTATATTTGCCGGAAGTCGCTTAAGAAACTGATTAGGCGATTATCCGGCTTTTTTGTTCAAAAGACAGGAAATGTTGGAACTTTGAACGGTGTTTTGGGGTACATATAATGAATTCAGATAGCAAAACAAGGATATGAAAGCTGGGATTTGACCAGCTTTGTCGTTCAGGAGGATTTATGGATCGGGATATTCAGGAGATTACGGAAGAAGTAAAGCAGCATTCGGAGCCTATCGAACGGCTGATGGCGGAAATCAGCAAAGTTATAATCGGGCAGAAAGTGATGCTGGAACGGCTGATGGTGGGGCTTTTGGCTGATGGGCATATCTTACTGGAAGGAGTGCCGGGTTTGGCGAAAACCTTGGCGGTGAGTTCCTTAGCACGCGCCATCCAGGCAAAGTTTCAGCGGATTCAGTTTACACCGGATCTCCTGCCGGCGGATTTGATCGGGACGTTGATCTACAATCAGAAGGACGGGGAATTTAGCACAAAAAAAGGACCGATTTTTTCGCATTTCATCTTGGCGGATGAGATCAACCGGGCACCAGCCAAGGTGCAGTCGGCGCTGTTAGAAGCCATGCAGGAACGGCAGGTGACGATTGGAGAGAATACGTTTCCGTTGGAAGAGCCGTTTCTGGTGCTGGCGACTCAGAATCCAATTGAGCAGGAAGGTACTTATCCGCTGCCGGAAGCACAAGTCGATCGGTTTATGTTAAAAGTAGTGATCGATTATCCCAAACGCAATGAGGAAAAATCGATTTTACAGACCTATTCCCGGTTGGAGACTCCAGAAATCCAACCGGTGATTCCGCCGGATGATATATTAAAACTTCGGACGGTGGTGGATGGAATCTATGTGGATCCCAAGATCGAGAACTACATATTGGATCTGGTGTTTGCGACACGGCAGCCAGGGGAATTCGGGATTCACGACTTAGAGCCGTTGATTGCGTATGGGGCATCGCCCAGGGCGTCGATATATTTGATCAAGGCATCGAAGGCGATGGCGTTTCTCAGGAAGCGGGGGTACGTGATTCCTGAAGATGTGAGGGCGGTGGGGATGGATATCCTCAGGCACCGGGTGATTGTAACCTACGAAGCGGAAGCGGAAGAGATGGCGTCGGAAGCGATTATTCAGCGGATTTTTGACTCGATCGAAGTTCCATAATCCAGTTATATGGCAACCCGCCAGGTTAGGCTAGGCTTGAAACCTGGCGGGAACAAATGTATGAATGTGTAAATGTGTGAAAGCCCCTCCCTTAGTCCCCCCCGGGAATCCGCCAGTAGGCGGACTTTCAGCACTGCGTTCAGAATGACAGAACACTATGGATGTTAAGGAAATATTAAAGAAAGTGCGGCAGATTGAAATCCGTACCCGCGGTGTGGTGCAGGAAGTGTTCGCGGGGGAATACCACAGCGTGTTCAAGGGGCGGGGTATGGAATTTTCCGAGGTGCGGGAATATCAGATTGGAGACGATATCCGCTCCATCGATTGGAATGTGTCGGCGCGCTTCGGGCACCCCTATGTAAAGATATTCGAGGAAGAACGGGAACTGGTAGTGATGCTGTTGTGCGACATGTCATCCTCGGAGCATTTCGGCAGTTCTACGCAGATGAAAGCGGAATTAGCGTCGGAAATATCGGCAGTGTTAGCGTTTTCCGCGTTGCAGAACAACGACCGGGTGGGATTGTTGTTATTCACGGACGTGGTAGAGAAGTTTATCCCGCCCAAGAAGGGGAATTCGCATGTATTGCGCATCCTCAGGGAGTTGATAACTTTTGAACCACAGCGGGCGGGGACCTCATTGGCAAATGCGCTGGAGCATCTGAACCGGGTATTGAAAAAGCGCGCCATCGTGTTCTTGATTTCCGATTTGTGGGATACGGAATACGAAAAGGCGCTGCGGATTGTGGGCAGGCGCCATGATTTGGTTGTACTGCATTTATTCGACCCCAGGGAACGGGAACTACCGGCGGGAGGATTGATCAAGCTGCACGATGCGGAAACCGGGGAGGTGCGATGGTTAGACGCCGGATCGGCGGGGGTGCGGCGGCAGTTGACAAGGGCATTCGACCACCGAATGACGCATATTGACCGTACCTTTAAGATGATGAATGTGGATAGAGTTCTATTAAGGATCGACCAATCATATATCCGTCCGATTGCGGACTTTTTTCGTCAAAGAGGGCGCCGGCGATGACCAAACGTCAGATAACATATCTACTCGTTTTGGTCTGTCTGACTGCGATTCCCGGATATGCCGGTGTTTCGGTGTCACTGACCACCGATGTGGAACAGGCAACGGTGGGGGACTGGATTCCCCTGCGGTTGTCGGCAACGGTACCTAAGGGCTCGGAAATACAATTTCCTCCGTTGGAAGAAGTGGTGGGGGATTTAGTGGTGCTGGATTCACAAGTAGGTGAGGCGGTCCGGCACGGGGATGATATTTACCAGGAACTGACTGCCACGGTGGCAGCTTACGATACCGGAACATTTAAGATTCCTGCGCTTCCGGTAAGGGTGTTTGCACCGGGAGATTCTGAGGGAGAAGAATACTGGGCTGAGCCTCTTCAGGTAATCATTCAAAGCGTGCTACCCGATTCCGGATTTCCGGAACCGGTGGATATCCGGTCTCAGGTAGATGTGCCGATCACGGCATGGGAAGTGATTTGGAAGGTGCTGGTGGGCTTAGCGATTGTGGCTTTGGGATATGGAATCTACTGCTGGTGGGTGTGGAGGAAACGGCGGAAAGGAGAGCTGCCGATTCCAGTACCGCCGCCGATTCCGGCGCATGAATTAGCGTACCGAGAATTGATGGAACTGCAGGAAAAGAAATTGTGGCAGGCTGGGAAGTTGAATCTGCATTACACCGGGTTGTCGGAAATTATCCGGCGGTATTTAGAGGGCAGATATCGATTCCCAGCGTTGGAAATGGGAACCTGGGATATCAAGCAAGTGCTGCAGGATCATATAGATAAGGAAGTTCTGTGCAGTAAGATCGACACCTGGATGGATTCGGCGGATTTAGTTAAATTCGCTAAGGAACTGCCCGATTGGGAGGAGTGTGAACGGGCGTTGGATTTTGCTTATAAGATTGTAGATGCGACCAAAGCGGTGCCGATAATGGATGCACCCC
>CBDVBD010000084.1:0-13407 GCA_965372135.1 uncultured bacterium
AATCCATGATCTGGTCCTTTGTGTTTGTAAGCAATCCCCCCTACCACTATTAGTGCATAGTCTCTATCTCCTGAAGACATCTTACCTCACTCTTCATTTGTAAAAAATCTTGCAGGCAGACACCCTCGTCTGTCAGTCAAGGTTCAATGATTTCGATCATATCCAATTGCCGCATAATTATAGTCAATAATGAACTCTTTCTCACGACCCCCCGGTAAAAATTGCCCATCATATCGAGAATCAGGTAACAGCTTTTTTAAATTAAATTATAACATTATCCATATCAAGATATTTCCCATGATACGCCATAACCCCAGTTGTATTAGGCGAAACCAGAAATTCACATCTCCAAATCCGCCACAAAAACAACCTGCCAAATATTTGTATTCACCTGCCATCGAGATTTTCGAGCCTTAGACGCATTTCGACTTGATTTATTCACATATATTTTGCATATTTACTTTGGCTATATATTTCGTCCATGTATTCCTATATTTGCATGCAATAAATGGAATAATCTATGTTACTGGGTCTGGAGTCGAATCTCAATTTATGGCAGTTCCTGCTGCTTTTCCTGATTTTTATCGTGGTGTTGGCGGTAGCGTATATCCTATTATCATCGATGCTGCGCCAGGAAAAGGGAAAACCCGGCAAGAATTGGAATATGATCGGCGTTTTTGCGTTACTCCTACCCCCTATTTTGGGAATTGGCGCCATCCTCGGTATCTCCATGTTCAGCTTCTTCGTCAACCAACTTCAATATACTCAACGCACCGTCAAGCATCGCGTATTCATCAGAAACATCAGTTCCCAGGAACGGCAGCTTAAGATGGTGTTGACGTCGGACAATGTCGATGAGGGGTTATCGCAAACCCAGAAGTTTCTCCTTCAATTAGAAGGACAGGAACGGGATTGGGACAATCCGGAATTGTGGAAGAAGTACGATCAATGGAGCCAGCGATACTTGGCGCTGTTGTTTTTGGCTGGAGATTATCACGGCATCGTGAAATGGGACAGTGCCAGGGTGCGACGATACCCCGATTTGGCAGTATTCCCTTCCATGACTGCGATAGCGTTGGAATCGATGGGGAACGACGGATCATTCTGGGTGAACTATGTAGAATCCAGCAACATGAAAGGGGATGTCACCGACTTCATGCATGGGTTTTTAGCGCGTAATAGCGGGTTACCGGACAGTGCGTTGAAATCCCTACCAATGCTACAGAGAGGAAGCGATCCTATTGATTTCCTTACAATTGCTACATTGGGCGAACGGGTGCGAACCTTATCCGATCTTGGCATGTACGATCAAGCCAGAACAATCATGATTCAGCAGTTGGAGCCGTTATTACAACAATCTGATTTTCTTATAATTGAGTCATATATCAAATCAACCCGTTGCTATGTGGAAATTCATTATTTCATCGACCAATACAGCATGGAATTTGAGAAATTGAGTATGGTGGAAGAAAAATTAAAACAGGCGATTGAAGATAATCCAGGAAATCCTGAACCGTGGATTCTTATTGGTATGTACTATTTTCTAAACCACGATAACGGTAAAGCCATCTATTATTTCGACGATATCAGAGCTCGAGCCCCCTGGCTCGTCACCGCCACTTCGAGATTCTTATCGAAAATCTTGGAAAGCGGTCAGTTTACCAAGGGTAATGTGCATCTTTTCATAATGGAAAAAATTGAGCTGGGACTGAAGGGTCAGATTGTGTGGGCGCCTTAGCAATTGATTATATTGCAACTATATAAAATATCCCGGGCATATATTGTACCCGGGATTTTCTGTTAATTGAACTGGGCTATTGACTTATGACAACACCACATTTACCAGCTTGTCCGGAATCACAATGATCTTCAAGATGGTCTTACCTTCAAAATATCTGGGTATTTTGTCGTTTTCTTTGACCAGCTTTTCCACTTCCTCATTGGGCAATCCAGCAGCAATTTCCATACGGTCGCGCACTTTCCCGTTGACTTGGACTACCAGTGTTACGGTTTTCGCCGTTAGTGCGGATTTGTCATAAGTGAGCCAGGATTGATGGAAAACGCTGTACTGGTTCCCCATTTGTTCCCAGAGTTCTTCGCACAGGTGTGGGCAGTACGGTGCTAAGATTCTAACCAGGGTTTCCAAGGCGTTCCGAATTTGGGCGCCATCAAGCTGATCGTAAGGTATCTCGTTGGTGTAGCGGTACAGCTCATTGGTGAATTCCATCATCCGGCTGATGGCGGTATTGAAATGGAATCGCTCCAGGTCTTCGGTAACCGCTTTCACCGTGGCATGCTGGATATGATTTACCAATTCTGAGCGTGTGCCTTTCTGATCCACCGGAACATCCCTAAACTGCATACCCCATCGCCAGACGCGGTTGATAAAACGATCGATACCGGTAATACCTTCATCTGACCAGTCTCCCCCCTGCTGAAATTCACCCATAAACATGGTATAGGTTCGAATAACATCCGTGCCGTAATCATCCATATATTCGTCAGGCAATACCGCATTCCCCTTGCGTTTCGCCATCTTCTCACCCTTATGAGTGATGATTCCCTGGTGGATTAACCGTTGGAATGGCTCGTCGAAATCGATCAAGCCGGCGTCGTGGATGACTTTGGTCACGAATCGGGAATACAATAGATGTCCCCGGGCATGATCGATGCCGCCTATATACTGATCCACCGGCATCCAACGGTTGGCGAGATCGGTATCGAATGGGCGGTCCGGATCCTTGGCGGACAAATATCGAAATTGATACCAGGATGAGCACACGAAGGTATCCATGGTGTCGGGATCGCGCTTGGCTGGTTCGCCGCATTTCGGGCAGGGAGCATTGATAAATTCTTCGCACGAAGCCAACGGCGATTTGCCCCGTGGCTTGAAATCCACATTCTCCATCGGCAGCAACACCGGCAGCTCCTCTTCAGGTACCAGTACCACGCCGCATTTATCACAATGTATCACCGGAATTGGTGCGCCCCAGTACCGCTGGCGAGATATAGACCAATCCCGCAGGTGATAGTTGATCGTGCCCCCGCCGCAGTCTAAAGACGCTAATTTTTCCGTAACAGCTTTACAACCGTCTTCGCTGGATAACTCATCGAATTCTCCCGAGTTCACCATCACGCCGTACTCGACGTATGCTTCGGTCATGGTGGTTTCGGTGATAGTTTCGCCCTTCGGATTTATCACCACCTTGATTGGTAAATCGTATTTCTTGGCGAATTCGAAATCACGCTGGTCATGAGCAGGCACCGCCATCACCGCGCCGGTGCCGTATGTGGCGATCACATAGTCGGCAATCCAAATCGGAACCTCCTCCCCATTCAATGGATTTACCGCATAACCTCCTGTAAAAACGCCGGTCTTTTCACGGTCAACTGCCATCCGTTCGATTTCGGTGCTGCGAGCGGCGGACTCCACATATTTGTGCACCTGATCCTTACAGTCCGCAGTGGTTAACTTTTCCACCAGCGGATGCTCCGGCGCCAACACCATATAAGTCACACCATACAACGTATCGGCGCGAGTGGTAAAGACATCCAGGTTGTCGTCCATTCCCTTTAATCCGAACACAATCGATGTGCCTTCGCTGCGCCCAATCCATTCTTTCTGTATTTGTGTAGTGTTGGCGGGCCACTGTATCCGATCCAACCCTTCTAATAGTTGATCGGCATATTCGGTGATTTTGAAGAACCATTGATTCAAGTTGCGCTGGGTGACCATTATGCCGCAGCGTTCGCAGGTACCGTCGCCCAGTACCTGCTCGTTGGCTAACACGGTCAAGCAGTCCGGGCACCAGTTCAACGGCGATTCTGTCTGGTACGCCAAGCCCCGTTTCAACATTAACAGGAACACCCATTGTGTCCATTTATAGTATTCGGGCTGAGACGTGTCCACCTCACGTTCCCAATCGTACATGATGCCCAAACGCTGCAGTTGTTTGCGGATAAATTCGATGTTTTCTGCAGTAGACTGCGCCGGATTCACTCCTCGTTTCACGGCGAAGTTTTCCGCCGGCAACCCAAAAGCATCGAACCCCATCGGCTCGAAGATGGTGTAACCGTTCATCTTCTTATACCGCGCCCAGATATCGGCTGCCCAGTAATTCCAGCAGTGCCCGATATGCAGCTTATCGCCGGAAGGATAGTTGAACATCACTAAGCAGTACAACTTGGGTTTCGGGCTGTCGAAGTCGGGGTGATGTTCACCTTTTTCTTCCCAAATCCGCTGCCACTTGGGATCGACGTCTTTAAAGGGGAATTTATCCATGGTTAGGTATGTGTTATTCGGGAAACGGTCTGTAAATAAACTGAATGATAGTGTATAAATGTAAAGCCAGTGTCAAGCTGAGTTCCAACGCAGAAAGATTCAAACTTAGCTACCGTTGACTAGTCCTTCAAACTTTCGGCTAGGTTGCTAGTTGCATTAAGAATTTTGTGGAGTGCTTCAGCTGTCAATTGTTCATGGCGAACAAACTTTTTGTTTAATGAAAGTACATTGTAAGCTGCGGGTATCTCGTTAACATCATTTAGGTATTGTTGGTACTGCTCGCGTGAAGCGCCCAAATAATTCTGGTCACTATCCCTAACCAGAGATACAGCCCAATCAGGATAAGCCTCTAAAATCGTGGCTAACTTAGTACGCTTAAGAATTCTAAAACTGAACCCCGTTGTGCCCCAATATATCACCGATCCCTTCTCATCTTTTCTAGCATTTAACCACTGTTCGTATATCGGTCGGAGGTCATCAGGTACTTTCTGCAGGAATAGCTCTGGAGTAGTTTTACCTTTGGTCTCCGGTGTTTCTGTCTCATCACTGATAGTGACTTCTGCTAGCGGCTTCTCCTTCTCATACTTTATTCTTATCACGCCCCTAGTTTTCTCAACGGTCCTTCCAACAACGTCCGGAAGAACCAACAACGGCCAGTCACGGTTTTTCTCTATTTGATGAAACTGGAGCTCAACCAGCTCTATATGGAAGTCTAGTCCTGGAGCACCATGGATGGCTTCTGTTAGGAGGGCAAGGTTTGGAGAAATCTTATCACCAACGATTAGCAAGAGGAATTCGCCGGTCTCTAGGCAAGAAATAGACTGTTCTTGAAAATCCGCAACCGCAACTCCAGCATCTGACAAATATGGTTTTACCAATTCCTCCATATTTGACTTCATTGTGACATTACTTCGTCGCCAAGCCTGTAGTAAGGCTTCATCTAGATTCGAATAGCTCCATCTCGACATTTCCTTTGCATAATCTATCACCTGGGCGACCACGGTTCGATGCTTTTCCGGGTTTTTCCATAGTTTTGTCTCTACAACAGTAAATTTGCCAAGGGGACTAACATATAGTATATCAATGTCTCCTGCCAAGGTTGGGACTTCGCGAGCTAGTGGAATCAGAGGTGAGAAACTATCATCAAAATCAGAGATGGGCAACAAGCCTGGATTATTGAATAAGAGTACCTGGAGCCAGTCCTCGGTTTTTTCATCACCTTTACGAGACTCTACTCTCTCAAGGTATTTCACCGGTTCCTTCAGACCTTTAATCACTACAGGAGTACATTTCATTGCAATGGTCCTTTGATATAAAGAGGAAATAGCAGCCAACTCAAAATAAAGAGATACTAACTACCATTTATAACTTTGTTTAACTAGCCATTTTCGAAATTCGCATACTTAAACAGCATATCATATAAACAAATGGGACATATTAATCTGGTCAGGTCGACTGGATATAAATTCGCCGGTGGGCGCGCTTTCAGTCCGCGACCATTGTTTCAAAGCAAATATTATATTATATATTCTTGAGTTTTTCTTTTAAAACCGGAATGTCCTTTATTGCCGTATCCCACACAGCATCTATGTCAACACCAAAGTAATCATGTATCAGTTTGTCTCGCATTCCAGCGATATCTTTCCAAGGCAATTCAGGATGTTTTTCTCTGGTTTCCTTAGATAACTTCTTCGTAGCCTCGCCTACTATTTCTATCTGCCTAATCACACCATCTTGTATAAGAGTATTATCAATAAAATCTTCATATTGGATATCGCGGATATACTTTTCAATCTTGGTTATGGCATCCATCATGTGCCTTAGATACACCGAGTCATCTCTCTTCATTCGTAAATTACCTCCATCTCATTCCTTATCCTATCAATCAGATAGGGACTGATGGATTTCTCCGTCAATAAATCGACTTTAATACCCAGGATTTCAGACAATTCTCGTTCTATTCTCACCATATCTAACAGACTTCTTCGCGGCACGAATTCCACCACTATGTCAATATCGCTATCCGGCGATTCATCTCCTCGCACATAGGACCCAAACACTGCAATCTTGCGTGCTCCCTGACTGGTAAGTATTCGTGTGATTTTGCTGTATATTTCTTTTTTCGCTGACATGATATTGAATTTGTAAGATTAATGAAAACATTTGTCGGGGCGACTGGATTTGAACCAGCGACCCCTTGCTCCCGAAGCAAGTGCGCTACCGGACTGCGCTACGCCCCGACATGTATTTAACTAAGTCGCATAATATTTGAATGATACTGTTTTTGTGCCGTCAGGTGTCAACGAATTTCGATTCAACGAATTACGATTCCTCACCTGACAGTCTACATGTATTTTTCGTGCCGTCAGGTGTCCCCACCTGACGGTTAAATAACTTACTTCTAAATCGAAAAAATCCCAATTACCCCTAATGACGCCAAAGTAACCAGGGTTGCCGCTAACAGCATGCCGATGATGATACACGGTAGCGCATACCAGAAACGGATGCCGAATACAAATGCGGCGGCTGCGCCGGTCCAGACACCGGTTCCGGGCAACGGAATTCCCACGAACAGGATCAAGCCCAGCGCCTCGTACCGTTCGATCCATTTGCCCTTTTTTCGGGTACGGGCAAACAGCCAGTCAAAGAACTTATCCAACACCGACCACCGCCGGAGCCAGTTGGAAATCGGTTCCAGGGCAAGTAATAACGGTACGATCGGAACTAAATTTCCCAAAATCGCCCAGGCGAAGGCTTGTTGCCATATTAATCCACCCCCGAACACCGAGGCGGGAGCCAATGCCCAGGGAATTGCCAACCGCAGCTCCACCACCGGCATGGCGGCAATCAGGAAAGTTATCCACTGCGGAGTCAGATGGATATCGCGCAGTGTCTCCACAATGGATTCAACCATTTACCAGCCCTCACGCCCCTTCAAAGGTACAAATACACATCCCCCGGCTTTCGTAGTCTCTATATCATCTCCGCGGCGGGCAACCACGATCAAATCCTGCCCGTATTTATCGCCCACCGGAATCACCATCCGCCCTCCGTCCGCCAATTGTTTCATCAGGGATTCGGGAACGTGGGGTGCCCCGGCGGTGACCATGATTCGGTCGTAGGGAGCGAACTGCTTCCATCCAATAGTACCGTCACCGGTGCGCATCACGATATTGTCATATCCCAGTTCGTCCAACACTTTCCGCGCTTGCGATCCCAGAGCTGAGTGCCGTTCTATGGTAAAAACCTTATCACCGATTTCGGACAGTACCGCTGCTTGATAACCGGAACCGGTGCCGATTTCCAACACCCGCTCCCCACCGGTCATTTCCAAATATTCCGTCATCAACGCCACGATATAAGGCTGAGAAATAGTCTGACTGTGTCCAATCGGTAATGGGCAATCGTCGTAAGCCCGGTTTCTTAACGCCTGGGACACAAACCTATGGCGAGGCACCTTCCGCATGGCGTCCAGGACCTTCGGGTCCTTGATGCCACGGCGGATCAATTGGTGTTTTACCATTTCATCGCGTGCCAGACGATAGTGAATCATGCTTGTTCGGTGCCTTCAGCACCTGCGTATTACCCGTAGAAATCTCAATGTGTCGCGAAAATTCCGTATCGAGGACGACTGACCCCGATAGATGGTCGATATCGTTACCGACTTAAATCTTGCCCCCTTTGATGCCGCATACAGTAAGATTTCCGTCTCGGTGTCGTAATGTCGTGTTGTTGGCTGGAACCCCTCCAAGCAGCGCCGGTGAATCAACCGAAAACCGCATTGACTATCGGGAATCGATTTCCCGATTTTCTTAGACAAGTACCGCGATGTCAAACGATTGGACAACCTCCGGTGAGGTGGCATATCCGTCACATCCCCCAATCGATTCCCCATAACGAAATCGGTGTTATTACTCGCCGCCTCCAGAAAATCCGGTATCGAGTTCGCTGGATGTTGCCCGTCGGCATCCAAGAACAGGAACCATTCTTTCCCCTGATCGAGTCCCCACTGAATCCCACTCCAAAGTGCAGCACCTTTCCCCTGATTCTCACCATGCCGGATGACATGACATCCATGTAAAGCCGCTGCCAGCGCACTGTCATCGCTGGAGCCGTCATCCACAACAACCAGATCACACTCCGGTAAATACCCTCGAACGTCGGCAATAACGCCACCTAAGTGCTTCCCGTGGTTGTAACAGGGAATGACAACAATCATGTTGTGTTTGGCAGCTATCTGCGACATGCCAAACCTTTATCGTTATAAAGATTCCCTATCACTGGGATAGGGAATGGGTGTCGGGGCGACTGGATTTGAACCAGCGACCCCATGACCCCCAGTCATGTGCGCTACCAGACTGCGCCACGCCCCGACATCATATCACTTGTCCAAGATCGACAGGATTTCCTTCAAATCCCGTTTCACCGTCTTTATCAAATCCTTAGGTTTGCCCTTCCCGAAGCTGATCCGCAACTGATCGGGATTAGCCTCCACCCCACTCGCCAACCGCATTTTAGCACCTTCGATGGTGAATTTATTTTCGTACAGCAGCTTCTTGATCTGCAGGATAACTTGGATGTCCTTCACCTTATAGGTACGGTTGCCGGCTTTGTTTTTCCTGGGCTTCAACAGGCTAAATTCCGACTCCCAGTACCGAAGCACGTGCGGCTCCAATTCGGTGACCCGGCTGACCTCACCTATGGAATAGTACAACCTTCTGATCGAACCAACACCCATTGGTACATCCATTTACTGAATTACCGAATATAAGAAACTTTTATCCCAAATTCAAGTGATTTTTTTATTTGCTCCTTTTTGAGCCAATATGGTTCCGCCTGAGCAATATTCGACAACCTTCCATTTCCAAGCGTTCCAAGCGGATTCCCATCCTAACATTACTTTCCGTTGAAATGACCGCATGGTGTCGAATCTATGTATCCCCCGCCGAACCACCATTACAAGCCCTTCAATGGTCAACCTCGACGGCGAATTGACACACACAATTCGATAACCGTTTCCAGCAACAACATCCATCACACGATTATCGATCCTTCCAAACGGCGGCACAAATGTCTGTACTTCGACCCCTAACTTATCTTCAATCAAGGACTTGGAATCGTGGATTTCCCGTACCAAATCCCGATCGGTCATTCCGCGTAAGCTACGGTGAGTGTAACCATGGCATGCGACTTCATGTCCTTGGGCGATCCAACCCTGAAGTTGCTGCCAATCCATGTGATACAGCACCGGTCCACCCAACCGTGCTTCCCAACGGTTGGGTTGCCCTACAAAACCCGCAATGACCACCAGAGTCGCCGTATCTCCCATTCGCTGCAGGATCGGCAGCGCATATTCATCCAAGTTCCGGAACGCATCGTCAAACGTAATGGAAAAGAACTTTTCTTTGCCATATAAGTAGGGAATTTCGGATACTGGAACCGTTCGATATCCGGCTTCAAACAACCAATCCATCTGCCGCTGAAAGGCACCGGGAGTTACCCGCGTAATTCCCATCCGGAACTTCCGGTTAATATCGTGATATGTTAGCACCGGATGAGAAATCACCGGTTGGTACTGAAGATCAGCATTCATACCCGGTGGTCCAGAACCTCAAATGCCTTCCGAACCGCATCTTCCGGGTCAGTGGCTATCATAAATCCGGAAGGTAATTTCCCGTTAATTTTTGGTTCCCAAGTACCCAGCCCCACCACTGCTTTCCCATTTTTCAGCGCCAATCCGATTTCAGACAAAGTACCGGTACCACCGTCGATGGCGATCACCACATCCGAGCTTTTTGCGTTAATCGAATTTCTGCCGTCAGACATACCGGTATAGATAGGGATAGTCACAAATTCATTAGGCGGTGATTCCCGGAAGCTGCTGCCCGGCATGATTCCGATAGTGAGTCCTCCGTGGTCGGAAGCTCCTTGGCATACCGCCTCCATTACACCAGCACCACCACCACACAGGACAATCGCCCCACGTTCTGCGATCAATTGTCCAACCCGGTATGCCCAATTCTTGACATCATCATCGCAGACTGTTCCGCCCATAACCCCGATAATCGGCTTCCGGTTAGCCATGTTAATCCTATACTATCTTACCCCTGAGCAATCGATCCGACCAGATTATCACCTGAATCCCGAACTGGAACAACGGATGCGCTGACATCCAAATCCATAATCCATTGATACTGTGCAATGTCAGGAAAGTAATCACCGAAATGAGGGCGCCGATTAAATAGTACATCGACACCCGTCGGAGATCAGCGACAAAATCCACCCCCAAGCGTTTGAAGAATGCCTCGGTTTTAGTATCCCGGGCGAATTCGTCGGTAAGGAAAAAGGCATATGACGCCCAAAAACAACACAGGATGAATACCACTAAGAACACGAAGGCGGGAGGATAGTCAAACACCTCTCGGGGGCTCATAATCAGTACCGCTGCTACCGAGCCTAACACCAATACGATGTTTGTACCTCTGCGCCAGATCCTTAATGCTCTGGGCAGGCGACCAGTCACAGTCGATGCCAATTCCCTAATCTCCACGTTGGTTAGTGCAACCAAATCCAACACAGCACCTAAGAACACTGCAGTTACCAGTCCGATGAACCAGTTATCAAGCAGGTAGTTGAGCATGTATCCGTTCCCCACGGTTTGCTCGATCATACCCGATCCCCCTAACAGGACGATGGCGATGAAGGTCCAAAAAGTAAGACCTCTGCCATGAAAAAACTGCGCCCAGAATTCCTTGATGTCCGAAAGTGTAGGAATCCGTTTGATGACTTTCCCACATGCTGGACATCGCCCCGGCTGTAATATTACGGTCTTCATGTAACCGCCGCAGCGCGGACATCTCATTGGTCATGCTCCTGTAGTTTCTTTTTTCTTCGAAGCAGCACTCTGTCAGGAATGCATAACAATCTATTATTTACGCAATTAATCATCATTGACCAGTATGACCGAAACCGCCGGTTCCCCGATCGGTTGCAGTTAGATCATCCTTGGACACAAATTCGGCATGCACCACTCGTTGGAATACTAACTGTGCGATGCGGTCACCCCGTTGGACCACGAAATCTTTCTTTCCGAAATTGGTGAGGATAATCTGCACCTCACCGCGATAATCGGAATCGATGGTTCCCGGGCTATTTAATATCCCCACCCCATGATTCAACGCCAATCCGCTGCGGGGACGAACCTGGGCTTCGTATTCAGCGGGAATTTCCAACTGCATCCCCGTCGGCACAGCGATGGTTTCACCCGGTTGGATAACAACAGGCTTGTCAACCGCCGCCGCAATGTCCACCCCGGAAGCGCCGTCAGTCATAACCTTTGGGGGCACTAAGTCACGGTATTCAGAGCGCACGCAGCGATATCCAACCTTGATTCGGTCCATAATTCAACTCGATCCACGATATACTTTCAACCCCTCTTTGATCACGTTGACCGCTTTTTTCATATCGTCGGAATTGAGCACATAAGCGATACGGGCTTCCTGTCTGCCACGACCGGGAGTGGCGTAAAAGCCGGGTCCCGGTGCGATCATTGTGGTCTCTTTATCCATGTCAAAATCGGTCAACAACCACCGCGCGAAATCCTCGATATCATCCACCGGAAGCCTGACCATCATATAGAACGCTCCCGGGGGTTTCTTGCATTGCACCCCGGGAATCTCCAGTAGAATTTCGTAGATAACATCTCGGCGTTTCTTATACTCGGCAACCATATCGCCGAAATATTTATCCCCGGCGTCCACCACCGCCGTAGCGCCCACCTGCCCCAAGGTTGGCGGGCACAGACGCGCTTGTCCGAATTTCAACACGGTGTCCATGATGTCTGCGTTCTTGCTGACAATGCAGCCCATCCTGGCACCGCAGGCACTGTAGCGCTTGGAAATACTGTCGGTAACGATGGCTTGCTGCGCAATCTCGGGAAACGACAGGATGCTGGTGTGTTCCCCTTCGAACACGAATTCTCGGTACACTTCATCGGACATCACAAATAGGTCGTGTTTCAGCGCCAGTTCCTTGATTACCGTCATTTCATCCTTGGTAAAGATGGTGCCGGTGGGATTGTTGGGCGAACAGATAAGAATGGCGCGGGTTTTCGAGGTGATTTTCTCTTCGATCGCTTCCCTTGAAGGCAGGCAATACCCTCGTTCCGGATCGGTGCCGATGGGTATTAAATTCACCGCAGCCATCTTGGAAAATCCGTTATAATTAGGATAAAACGGCTCAAATACTATGATCTCATCCTCGGGCGACGCGATCGCCATCATAATGAACACGATCGCTTCACTACCCCCCGTGGTGACCATGATATCAGCTTGATTGATATCAGCATAGCCGCACCGATGATAATACCGTTCTAAGCTTTCTAAGTACGGCGGAATTCCATCGGAAGGTCCGTATGCTAACACCTTTTCGGAATAATCCCGGAGTGCATGGAAGAATTCCGACGGTGTAGGTATATCCGGCTGTCCGATATTCACATGATACACTTTGACACCGCGCGCTTTGGCATCCACGGCATACCGAGCAAGTTTACGGATAGGTGATGCAGGGGTGGATAGTCCTCGTGGGGACACTGTAGGGGACATATGATCATCCTCCCGAGCCGGGTTGATTATTCGGGGGTGAGGATAGTGATCAATTGCTGATCCGGTTGTAACAGACGGTTGGCAACATCCCTCACTTGTTCCGACGTGACATTGTCTATTAGTTGCAGAATATCGTCAAGGGACAAATATTTTTTCAAGTACAATTCCATCTTCGCCAAACGGTACATGCGGCTGGAAACCTGTTCCAACCCCAACATCAGATTGCCCTTTAACTGGTTTTTCAGACGCTCCATCTCGGCATCGGGAAGAAGCTGATTGCGCAAATCATCGAACTCCTGTTGAATCAAACCAAGAGCTTCTTCGATCTTACCGCGATCGGTTCCCATGTACACCCCAAAAAAACCGGTATCCCGATAGGTGTCGGCGAAGGAATACACATTATAGGTAAAACCAAATTTCTCGCGGATATTCTGGAACAGGCGGGAACTCATTCCGCCGCCCAGCACGGTATTTAACAACATAAATGGAAATTTATCGGGATTGCTGTAGGAGATGCCACGC
>CBDVBD010000085.1:0-13404 GCA_965372135.1 uncultured bacterium
AAAAATCTTGACTTTGACCCACGCTGTCATTTCCGCAGCTTGTCCCGAAACGGCGGGAAAGGCGGGAATCCAGCAATTAACTTAATAAATTCTAATAGCCCATTGCCTTGATATGTCCTTATTACAAAATGAAAAATAACTTGACTTTTCACCAAAATATCTTTATATTTACCGTGCTTATGGGGCTGTGGCGCAGCTGGGAGCGCGTCTGAATGGCATTCAGAAGGTCAGGGGTTCGATCCCCCTCAGCTCCACAAATCTGAAACACACGGAGTTCATCATGGCACCGGCAAAATTACTTGTGATCATGCTGGTGATATGGATAGTGATTTTCACTGCATTAATCCTGTTTCAGAAGTTCATTTCCAGAAATCGCAAAAGCGTCGGAGATCGTCGGCGAAGAATATTAGATCGTATGCGAAATAATTCTCCCGAAATTTAACACTTTTTTCGCACTTTTTTCGCAATAATTTTCAGATTCTTTTACAAATATTTGCGTTTTTTTACTTTTTATCACTTTTTTTTCGCTCACGCAGAGTGGAATCCATGAGCATAGGATGTAATAATATTACATCCGAATGTTTTGTTAAATTATTATTATTGCGGGAGTAACTCAGTGGTAGAGTCTCTCGTTGCCAACGAGATTGTCGCGGGTTCAAATCCCGTCTCCCGCTCCATTTCCCCGGTTTATATTATTGGATAATCGGGGTTTACATTGACGTAATCGTCTGGCGGCGTAGCCAAGTGGCTAAGGCAGAGGTCTGCAAAACCTTTATCACCGGTTCGAGTCCGGTCGCCGCCTCATACAAAACCCCGAGGTTATACTCGGGGTTATTTGTATATTATCAATTACTTGTGATAGTATTTACAAAATTGAAAACTGGTATTCATCTCTCAATATTAACAGTATTTTCTGCAATGCTAAAGCCCGGTGACTGATGTGATTCTTCTGTGCTAACGGCATTTCTGCGAATGTAAGTCCTGTAGGAACATGGTAAAACACCGGATCATAGCCGAATCCACCGCTGCCACGAGGTTCCTTGAGTATTAATCCATCCGCCCGACCTTCCAATGTTCTCATTCCATCTTTCCACACCAATACCATCATGCATCGAAAGCATGCAGTACGTTGATTATTCGGAACATCCGTCATGTTTTCCAAGAGTTTCTGGACATTGCTCTCATAGGTAGCGTCCGGTCCGGAATAGCGGGCTGACATCACTCCTGGAGCGCCATCCAACGCATCCACTTCTAAGCCGGTGTCGTCGGCTAAAGTGGTAATTCCTGTCCACTTAAATCCCTGTTTCGCCTTAAGGAGAGCATTATCTTCCAATGTGTGTCCGGTCTCTTCAATTTCTGGTAAGTCTGGGAAATCGCGAAGGCTTTTTATTTTGATATTAAAGGGTTTAAATAGGTCCGTAATTTCCCGGATCTTGTCACGATTTTGGGTGGCTACAAATAGGGTGGGGGGCGATGGGGTCATTGTGGGGCTAAGTCCTTTAAAAAGCTTTTTCCTGTGCCTGTACCTGAGATCGAGAAGTATTCGGCAGCGGTTGCTGCCAGGTCTGCGAAGGTTTCCTTGGTGCCCAAGTTGATTCCTGTCAGCAACTTCGGTCCAGTGATAAGCAGTGGCACGTATTCACGGGAATGGTCTGTGCTGGGGGTGGTGGGATCGTTGCCATGATCTGCGGTAAGTACTAGAACATCATCATCTTGTAATCTGTCGAGCAATTCCGGAAGCCTGGCATCTACCGCTTCCAGCCCAAGAGCAAATCCTTCCACGTCATTCCGATGTCCCCACAGCATATCGAAGTCGATTAGGTTGGTAAAGATGAATCGGGGTCCCGGCTCGGACATTGCCCTCAGAGTTTCGGTCACGCCATGATCGTTGGATACGGTGTGTATAATTTCGGATAGTCCCTGTCCCGCGAACAAGTCATCAATTTTACCGATGCCAACTGTAGGAGTTCTAGCTTGTTGGAGATGATCCATGATGGTTTTGCCCGGAGGTGGTAAGGAAAAATCTCTCCGACTGTGGGTTCTGGTATATTGTCCACTCTTGCCGACGAATGGTCTGGCAATGACCCTGCCAACTGCATGTTTCCCCTGCAGTAGCTCCCGTGCAATTTGGCACAATTCGTACAGTTTGTCTGGAAGGATTACTTCCTCGTGGGCGGCGATTTGGAATACGCTGTCCGCAGAGGTATAGACAATCGGACAGCCGGTTCTAAAGTGTTTATCGCCAAGTTGTTGGATGATTACGGTTCCGGATGCGGCGATGTTCCCCAGGATTTCTTTACCAATTGCCCGCTGGAATGGTTCAATGATTTCCGGTGGAAATCCGTTAGGGTAGGTGGGAAGTGGTGTTGGGGAGATCAAACCAGTCAGTTCCCAATGACCGATGGTGCTGTCTTTGGCGGGGGATTTTTCCGCCATGCGACCGTAGGATGCGGTGGGTTTGGATTGGGGTTCGATGTTGGGCAAGGGTATCATATTACCCAACCCCATGGCAGTTAGGTTGGGAAGATGCAAGCTCCGAGCTTTGGCTAAGTTTCCCAATGTGTTAGAGCCGCTGTCATTAAATAAATCGGCATCGGGCAGTTCGCCGATGCCGACACCGTCTAAGACTATTTGTACCCACCGTCCTGCCATTTAACCGCCCATGATCTCCTTTTGATTGCATTTACATACCTTCACCTGGTTGCGCTGGAATCTGGTGGAGGACCCTTCGTGTGGAACCGCTTCCACCACGCGGACTATGGAAATCGGCTCCCCGCATTCCGGACAGGTGGGAGCGGTCATTTGCGCTTTTTTCACCTTGTCCATAAATGTTTGCTGCTTAGCCATGACTTATCTCCATGGGAATATGATTTAATCGAGATTTCGTATTTATAATAATTTGTAATTGACCTCTAATGTAAGGAAATTTTAGGAAAAAGTCAACAAAAAAACCGCCCGAAGGCGGTTATCGAGAGGTTGTTGCTGGTTTTCTATTTAGTGGTTTGGCTAACCGGGTATCCTTGCCATTCGTGTGATGGAGTTTGATCTATTGGTATTGAGTCTTCTTCGGCAGTGAGCATAAACTGCCCGGTGGAGTCATCCAACTTCCCGAACGGAAGATTCTCTCTGCCTTCAGTAAGCAGTCCGGGGTCAATAGTTGGTTGAGTTGGAGTGTCTATCGGAACAGATTCATTGGCAGCTGTCTGAGGACCAATGCTTGTTGGTCCGCCAGGATGATAAGAGAAAATCAAGAAGCCGATCAATACAGTGGCTACTGCACCGGCACCGAAAGCCAGCCAATTGGCGACTAGACTGTCTTCCAGCGATCGGATAATTCGTACAGGTGCACGATCGGATTCGTGCAATCGCTGGGCAAGTCTAGTCTCAAAGCCGGGTCGAGGCTCTAGAGTTACTAAACTTAGTAACCGCTCCCGGATTTGAATCAATTCCGGTGTCAGTTCATTGCAGGACTTACAAATCCTGCGATGTTCTTCCAGTGCCTCTTTTAATTCTCCGTCAATTTTGCCTTTGTGCAGATCCAGTAAGTACGTTTCGAAATTTTCGCAACTAATCATCCAGATTCCTCCTGCCCAATATATTTTAGTATCTTCTGCAACCGAACCCTCCCCCTATTGACTCGGGATTTTACGGTTCCTAAAGGAACATCTAAAATATGACTAATTTCTTCGTAAGCCAGATCCTGAAGGTCACGCAGGATTACAGCTTCCTTAAATGGTGACGGCAACCTATCGATTTCCTTAAGTACCGCCTCCTGCTTCATTGTCAAATCTACGTCCCGTTCCACGTCACTGGAGTAGTCAGGCAGGTCATAGTCTTTTTCATCGGTGCCTTTTGAGCTGATGGAAAAGAACTGCTTGACTTTACGGCGGCGCAGTTCGGTTTTCGCCAGATTAGAGGCGATGGTATAGATCCAGGTTGAAAATTTGGCGATTCGGTGATAGCGATGTTTGTTGCGGTATACCCTAACAAAGGTTTCCTGCACAATGTCTTCACTAAACATCGGATCGCCAAGCAGCCGGCAGACAAAATTGTACAGCGGGTTTTTATAGCGTTTCACGATCTCATTGAACGCTTCCGTGTTTCCTTCCTGGAAGCCAAAAATAAGATCTTCATCGGTCCAATTTTTCACACCGGCTACATCATCCATTTGTGTTCTATTACTAATACTCAAGAAATCCTCAATAGTTCCTGTTTTTTTCACGAAATTACGATTTTTCCCATTAATTGGAAAATCATGGGCGCTGCAGATTTAGATGTGGTTTTCAATTCTCTATCTATGATTCTGATTTCCGATAGCGCGTTTTCCAGTTCCTCTCGGGAAAAGTTTTTTGAGATACGGTTTATCTGTTGTCGTGATTTTCCGAAATACCCGATGGATCGGTAAATTGACATGTCAAAGGGAATGTTTCCTTGGAATTGTTGGGCGATCAAAGCACCTTGGAAAGTTCTGGATAGGATTTGCGTGAAATAGGTGGCGCTGGGAGCTTGTTTTTGCAAATAATCGACGATTTGCCACAGGGATTTTAGGTCCCGGTCCGCCACTGCGGCAAGTAACGCATCCCAGGAATATCGCTGGGAACTTCCGGCGGCAGTTTCCAGGATAGGGTCGGTGATGGGTTGATTGGGTTCCAGCAGCAGGAATACTTTATCCAGAATGCCGGAAACAATCTGCATGTCACCGTCGCTGATACTAACCAGGAAGTCAGTTTGTTGGTCACTGATGTTGAATTCCTCCGCTTCGACACATTCCCGGATCCATCGAGCTAAATCATCGCCGGATAGCGGATCGCATTGCACACGGGTGATCAGGGTTGCCCAAGTGTTATAGGGTTGTTTCCGCCAGTCGATGTCGATATCGATCAGACCCAACCAGGTATTTTCGGATGGGTTACTGAAGTAATTTGTCAGTTCCTTGCGTGCCGACGCGGGTAATCGTTTTGCTTCGGTCAGAATAACGACCTTTTGATCCACAAACATGGGTTGTGACCGCAGGGCATTGTCTAATTCCTGCCAATTGGTGGAATCGCCATCCAACCGGGTCAGTCCGTATTCTCTGTTATTTTCGTCAAGAATGGCATTGGTAAACATTGACACCGCTTGGTCAATTAGATAGAGTTCGCCACCGTAGAACAGTACTACGTGGTCCGGATCTTCACCGGATTTTAACTTGTGCTTAAATCCTTCAAACGGCAGGATTTCCTTTTGGGTTGCGGTGTTGGATGTTGTCATGATTATTTGGCTGATTCAGCGGCTACTTGGACCAGATGTTCCGCCAAAGCTGCTGCGTGATCCGCTTCCATACGTTCCGGATGCCATTGCACAGCCACTAGGAAATTTAAATTGGCTGATTCGAGACCCTCGATGATGCCATCTTCGGATTTTGCAGTGACTTTTAGACCGGGAGCTATGGTTTTTACCGCTTGGTGATGGGAACTGTTGACCCGGATAGAGGTGTCTCCGATGACTTTGTGCAGCCAGGAACCGGTTTCCAGGGTTACGTTGTGATGCGGGGTGGGTTTCCCCTGGATGACACGGTGGTTGTCCAGGTTGCATTGTTTCCCGAGGTCTTGATACAACGTTCCCCCTAAAGCTACATTTATTAGCTGCAATCCGCGGCAGATGCCGAATACCGGCTTGTTTTGGTGTATTGCCAATTTTAAGAGTTCGATTTCGAATTTTGCTCGGGGGATTTCCCCGGGCCACTCCTGGTCTAATATTTCTTCGTTGTATAGTTTGGGGGCAATGTCTGCCCCACCGCTGAGGAATAATGCATCGATACGGGTGATAGTTTGCTCGAGTACGGCTTTGTCGTGGAGTACCGGAAGCAGTATTGGGATACCGCCGGCATTTTCCAGGTATTTGTGGTAATCAACCTGCAGGTAATTCACATCACGGCCGCGCGAGAAATCACGGTCTGGTTGTGCAGGATAGTAATTACTGGAGATGCCGATTAATGGTTGGTTCATGTTATGCCGGAGGTTTGGCGAAAATATGTCCCCAGACGATGACCATGCCCAGCGTCCACAAGTAGATTGAGAATACTTTCAGGCGGTGGATGGTGATCATACGAATTAGTAGTGCGATTGATAGATATCCTGCGATGGCAGCAACCAGGGTACCGATTAAATATATGCCCAGTTCGTTGGCAGTTAGTTCTTCCACATCCATGGCTTCCAAGACGAATGCACCAAAGATGGCAGGTACCGACAGTAGGAATGAGAATCGGGCTGCGGTTTCTGATGTCAGTCTTCGGAAGATGCCGGTGGAAATGGTGAAGCCGGATCGGGAGATTCCCGGGATGATGGCAATGGCTTGCATGATGCCAATTAGTAGGGCATCCAAGGGGGTTATTTCAGTCACGGTTTTTTCCCGGCGCATACGGCGGTCGGCTAACAACAGCACGAAAGCTGTGACCCATAGCATGAAGCCTACAGTGATGGCGGATGCGAATAGGCTTTCTAGGAAGTCCTTAAATGCGAACCCGATGATCACTGCTGGAACAGTGCCGATGATGATTAATACGGCAAACCACCGTCCTTCGTTCTTAGCGGTAGGGTTGTCGCTGACGATGGGTTGGGATTTGAATATACCTTGGAAAATCATCAGAATATCACGTCGGAAGAAGACTAATACCGCCATTAAAGTGCCGCCATGCAGCATCACATCGAACAGGATAGGCGGTTCTTTGAATCCGAGTAGAGTTTGCATTACCACCAAATGTCCGGAACTGGATACCGGTAAAAATTCTGTTAAACCTTGAATTAAACCTAACAATATGGCAGAGAATAAGGTCATGTATGTTCCCCAGTGATCACATTGCAAGCAATGTTAATGCTGCAGTGTGTTATTTATGCTGTTTTTGTGTGCCGCTACGGATACAGCAGCCATTGTCTCCCGCGTTGATACTTAACTATAGATACAGCTTCATTTACGCGATTCTTGAATATTTGCAGTCCGCCTTTTCCCTGGAATTGAGTGGTTTGTATCAGGCGTTCCATGATGTCGGGTGGTTGGTCGTTGGCGGTAATTACCGCATTAAGGGTCCAGGTCATGCCGTCGTAACCCATGATGTGGTATTTTTCGGGTGACTGGCTGGTGGCAACCCGGAAATCGCTGATCCATTCCTGGTCGAAGGAGCGGATGGGATCCCAGAATACATCAGAGGAAAATATGATTCCAGATAAGTAGTTGCGATTTTTCCGGAAGGAATCACCGTAATCCCAGTCGTGGCTGCCGATCAGTTGGGAGTCGAAGTTGTAGAATACGTACTGGGGCGCCAGGACATGGACAACGCTGGAATCGGGGATAATCAGGAAGCCGTCGAAGGCATCCACCGGGATGTTCAAGGAATCTTCAGCGTCCATTTCTTCGATGTCCAACACTTCGCCGTTTATAAATGTTGACCATTGGGTGTCTTCGATAACTTTTGTGGTGTCCTCAACAGCTTCTGAATCGGATTTGGCAGCTTCCATGATGTCCCAGCCCCGTTGGCGAATTTGCGTAAATTGCTTTTCGAAGTCCAGTGATCCGGGGTAAAACCATTCCTGGATTTGTACTTCGCCACCGTGGTGCTTTACGGTTTCTATAAATCCGTCTGCCATTTCCCGACCGGAATCGGTAGCGGGTGCCAACACTGCGAAGGTGCGCAGCCCTAAAGTTTCCACCGCATATCTTGCTAAGGCTTGACCCTCAGTATTGCGGTCGGGGTAGAGTTGGAATACCATCTCACCCATATCGGTCATAATGTGGGTCTGAGGATTTAGGATCAGACAGGGAACTTGATGGGCATTGCTAATAGTTCCGCAGGCGGTGATCACACCTTCATCGCCGGCGCACAGGATCATCGATACCTGTTCCAATTGGATCATATCGCGGACGATTTGGGCAGAATAATAAGGGCTGTTACGGGAATCGTGTATCGATAAGAATACCGGGATTTGGTGGTTTTTCTTCCATTGGGACAATGCGAATTCGATGCCGGTTTTCATCGATAATCCCATTTGGGAACCGAGACCAGACATTGGTATAACCACGCCGATTACGATTCCTTGATCCGCTAAGTTATTTGGGGCTAAGCCAAGGATGATGCGTTTTGTAGATGTGCGGGTTGCTTTATTGCTCAGAGTTCTCCGTTCCCGATCATTTAGGGATGTCAGGCACAGATTTTTTAGGTGATTGCGGCTTTGATCGATCAATCGATCGTCGGTACTATTTTCTATGGTACAGATTAACTCTTGGGCGCAGCTTATCGGTTCCTGCAATTTAAAGTAGGCTTCAGCACGGACATACCGGGCATCATCAGCATAGTTTGATGCGGTATATTTTTCGATAAGCAGCAGCGCCGCATCCAAGGCTTGGTCGTATTGATGGAGTTTTAGTAAAGATCGTGCCCACATCAGATGTGATGCACTGATCTTGGAGTGTGGATTCTTCGGGAAAGCAAGTGTGTGGAAGGCGGTAGCGGCATCCTGATACCGAGCTTCTTGATACGCAGTTAGGGCATCTTGGAATTGGGATTCTACGGGCGTGGAGGCGGTAAGTAGTAGCGTACATCCTATTAAAAGCAGGATACTCGGGAACAGTGTTTTAGTGTTCAGGTTGAAGATGTGGTGCATATAACAGATTTGCTAATGTTATTTATTCAACGGTCACGCTTTTTGCCAGGTTGCGGGGTTGATCGATATCACATTCTTTTAATACGGCGACGTGGTACGCCAATAATTGCAGAGGGATTGATGTCAACAACGGAGTTAACATGAAATGCGTTTTCGGGATGTTGATGACATGATCCGCGGTGTTAATGATGTCGGTGTCGCCTTGATTTGCGATTGCGATGACGCAGCCTTTACGGGCTTTGATCTCTTCGATATTGGAATTGATTTTTTCGTAGGTGCCGTCCTGGATGGCGATAAATACCGCCGGCATTCCGGGCTCAATAAGTGCAATGGGCCCGTGTTTCATTTCGGCAGCGGGGTATCCTTCGGCATGTACGTAACTGATTTCTTTTAACTTCAGAGCGCCCTCCAACGCTACGGGGAAGTTCACTCCCCGTCCAAGATACAGAGCATGTGGGTACTGGTTAAATAGAGGCGCCAGTTCTTTTATTTGCTCTTCCTGATCTAATATAGATTGAATTTTCTTTGGAATAGCTTTTAGTTCTTTGATAAATACGCGACCCTTTTCGCTGGAAATCCGGCTTTTACGCCCCAGCAGCAATGCTAACATCGCAAGGATGGTGATTTGCGATGTGAATGCTTTGGTCGAAGCTACGCCGATTTCCAAGCCGGCATGGAGGTAGATTCCGGCATCGGTTTCGCGGGCTATAGTGGATCCCACCATATTGCATAAGCCCAATACCAGCGCCCCTTTCCGCTTGGCTTCTTTTATGGCTGCCAGGGTGTCGATGGTTTCACCCGATTGGCTGATGGCTAATACCACTGTTCCATCTTCGATGATGGGATTCCGGTACCGGAATTCAGAGGCGTATTCTACTTCCACTGGGATTCCCGCCATCTCTTCGATCAAATATTCGCCAACTCCGCCGGCATGCCAGGAGGTTCCGCAGGCAACGATAATCAGGCGTTTCATGTTGAAGATTTGGTCGAGGTGGGAATTTAAGCCTCCGAATTTGACCGTGCCTTCTTCCGGTAGCAGCCGCCCTCGGAAGGCATCTTCCACCGTCTTCACCTGTTCATGGATCTCCTTTAACATGAAATGGGGATATCCACCCTTTTCAATCTGTTCAATATCGTAGAGGATCCGCTCAATTTTTTTATTAACGACACGATCGCCCAGGGTTTTATGTTCTACGTAATCCTTTGTTATTACAGCAATTTCACCGTCATCCAGATATGTTACGTCTCTGGTATGGCTGACAAAAGCCGTCATATCCGATGCTACGAAATTTTCATCATCACCCAAGCCGATGATGATAGGGCTGCCCATCCTGGCGGCAATAATTTTATCCGGTTCGTTTTCGGCAATGATAGCTAATCCGTAGGTGCCACGAATATGCCGCAGCGCTTCCTTGACTGCTTTTTCCAGGTTACCGTCGTACAATTCGCCGATTAGGTGTGCCAGGGTTTCGGTGTCGGTTTCTGATTGAAATTCGTGACCGCGTTTTTCCAGTTCTTTACGAATTTTGGAATAATTTTCGATGATGCCGTTATGGATCAACGCGATGCGACCTAATCCGTCGACATGCGGATGAGCATTGACGTCAGTGGGGATACCGTGGGTTGCCCACCGGGTATGACCGATTCCAATAGTATCGCCCAGTTCTTTTCCGTCCAACAGCATTTCTAGGTTGGTGATTTTGCCGGCGCATTTCAGAATCGTCATTCCAGTGCCGTTCATCACTGCGATTCCCGCGGAATCGTATCCACGGTATTCCATGCGTTTCAATCCGTCAATCAGAATCGGGACCGCTTTTTTAGTGCCGACGACACCGATTATTCCGCACATTTATTATCCTTAGTTAACATTTAGTAATTTCTGTAATAACAAGTTATTCCCACTCAACTGTAGCGGGAGGTTTTGATGTCAAATCGTAAGTAACACGGTTTACGCCAGGGACTTCATTGGTGATGCGATTAGCGACTTCAGCCAGGAATTCCAAGGGCAGATGGGACATATCGGCGGTCATGTAGTCCCTACTGTCCACCGAACGCAACGCTACCACGTTTAGATAAGTGCGTTCGTCGCCCATGACACCGACACTTTGGATGGGAAGCAATACTGCCAGGGCTTGGGAGACCTTCGAGTACCATCCGGAAGTACGCAGCTCTTCCATGAATATCCGATCGGCTTGCCGGGCGATTTCAACCCGCTCCGGTGTGACTTCGCCCAGTACCCGAATGCCAAGTCCGGGACCGGGGAAAGGGTGACGTTCAACCAGTTGGGTTGGTAATCCCAGAAGACTGCCGACTTTACGAACTTCGTCTTTGAATAATTCGCGTAATGGTTCTATAAGAGATAACTTTAAGGTATCCGGTAATCCGCCCACGTTATGGTGGGTTTTGATAGTTGCCGATGGTCCTTTGAATGAGGTGCTTTCTATTACGTCGGGGTATAATGTTCCCTGTGCCAGGAATTGGATATTACCGATTTTATCCGCTTCTTCTTCGAATATTTCCACGAAAATGCGACCGATAATCCGGCGTTTTTCTTCAGGGTCATGTATGCCTTTTAGGGCATTCAGGAAGCGATCAGCGGCGTTTACCGGTCGCAGGTCGATCTGGAAGTGGTCACGGAAGGTGTGGATGACTTCCTGGCTTTCGCCGTGCCGTAGTAAGCCGTTATCAACGAATACGCAGACTAATTGGTCGCCAATGGCTTTGTGTAACAACAATGAGGTGACTGATGAGTCCACACCGCCGGAAAGTCCGCACAGTACCTTAGCGGTTCCGACTTTTTGGCGGATTGATTCTGCGGATTGTTCTATGAATGACATGGGTGACCAGCCGTCCTCGCAGTGGCACATGCGGTATGCGAAGTTTTCCAACATGGCTTGCCCATGGGGGGTGTGTACCACTTCCGGGTGGAATTGGACGCCAACGAAGGGTAGCTTTTTATGGGCGATGGCTGCGATGGGGGAATTATTGGTGGAAGCGATACCGGTAAAGCCTTGTGGTAATTGATTTACCCGGTCGCGGTGACTCATCCATACCGTTTGATCTGACTCGAGGTCATGGAATAAAGGGTGGTCGGTGGAAGTATGGATTTCGGCACGACCGTATTCCTGGCGGGCGCTGGTATCCACATCTCCGCCGAAATGCGATGCCATCAGCTGCAATCCATAACAGATGCCAAGGATTGGGATGCCAAGATCGAATACGCCGTCCGGGGGGTGTGGGGCATGCGCATCTAACACGGACGCCGGACCACCGGACAACACCAAGCCTTTCGGGTGACGTGATCGGATGTCTTCCAAAGACACTGTACAGGGCAGGATCTCACTATATACCCCGATTTCGCGGATTCGGCGGGCGATGAGCTGCGTTGTCTGGGATCCAAAATCCAGGATGATGATGCGTTCAATCGACGTCAATTTATATCCTTCAATTGCAAGGTGGTTAACCACGGATTGTCCGATTGTAACCACTGGTAATCAGTAAGGTCGAATCGTATGGGTGTGATGGTGACGTAGCCTTGTTGGACAACGTAGTCATCAATTTCATCATGCTCGTCGATTATAAAACCATCGCCGTCGAGCCAGTAATATTCGTGTCCACGCGGATCTAACCTGCATTCATAAGCGTCTCTAAAGCCGCCCAATCCCTGGCGAGTCAAGCGGATACCTTTTATTTCGTTCAAGGGGATAGGGGGGACGTTGATGTTCAATAAGGTACACCGGGGAAGAGTGACATCGGGTTTCAATAGTTTTTTGGTTATTTCCCTCGCTATTTGGGCAGCGGGTAGAAAATCTTGATGATGTTTGGATGCTAAAGATACCGCCATTGAAGGGATACCTAAGAAAGCACCTTCTGCTGCCGCTGCTATCGTACCGGAATAGATGGCAGCAAGTCCGGTGTTTACACCTTGATTAATGCCCGATATCACCAGGTTGGGCTTTTCGGATAGCAGGGAAGTTAACGCCAACTTGGCGGCATCTGATGGAGTACCGGTGACCGCTGTGCCCCAGTGACTGCCGTTGCGATGTACGGATTTTGTCCGCAGCGGATTGGTCATGGTAATACTGTGGCTGGTGGCACTCATTTCGCGATCCGGAGCCACTATAGTGACTTTCCCAAGATCGGAAATTGCGTCGTACAAGCATTCCAGTCCTTTGGCGTGGATGCCGTCATCATTTGTCAACAGGATGTTCATATTTCGTTTTGTGATAATAGGGATAATATCTGGGTGATGGTTTTTCTTAAGTTTTTACGCTTTTCGCAATATTCTACAAGTTTTAACGGGTGAGCTACATGAGTGTAAAACGAAAACCCTCCTAACTGGTAAATAACGCTTCGAATTTTATCGTTATTTTCTAAATATAAGCTTTCTAATTTTTTCAAATTTTCTAAACCCGAAAGCGTTTCTATGCGGTTAAACCCTAGATTTAAAAATCTCAGTTTTGTTAAGTTACCCAAATTTTCAATTTTTTTGATTAAATTACCTTGTAAGTTTAAGACTTGAAGATTAGCTTGGTTTTCTAAATTAGAGATGGTTTCGATTTCATTGTATTCTAAATTTAAATTCTCGAGCAATTTTAGGTGTTGAAGCCCCGTAATTTCCTCGATTCTATTGTTAGAGAGATTTAGATCTACTATTTTTACTAATTGATTTAGATTTGCAATCCCTTTAATATACCCACAGAATTCTCTATAAAAGTCATGGCGACCTTCTATAGATAACCTTCTCAATTCTACAAGACCTTCTATT
>CBDVBD010000086.1:0-13149 GCA_965372135.1 uncultured bacterium
GGGGACGTTGATGATGGTGGCGGTGGTGGGTATGGATATAACTAATGCCAAAACCAACGTGAAAACGAAAAACCTTTTCATGATCCCTCCATCAGTTGAGGTGTCTAATCGGACACCTATACAAACGCTTTGTCGGCTACTTCAAAAGCAACATCTTGATGATGTTGTTGTGGTGCCCGCTTTGCAGGTGGGCGAAGTAGATGCCTGATGCAAATCCTGATGCGTCCCACACGATTTCGTGATAGCCGGCTTGCTGGATATCGTTGTGCAAGGTTTCAACGGTTTGACCCAGGATGTTGTGCACGGTTAAGGTTACATGATCAGGGGCTGGCAGGTTGTATTTCAACACAGTAGTGGCGTTAAAGGGATTCGGAAAGTTTTGGGCTAAGAAAAAATCGCTTGGGATATTCGCTGTGGGTTGGTTCCGGACCGGCGAGGTTAACCATCTGCCGCCGTAAGCACCCAAGTCGCTTCGGGAGGTGTTTAATCCGTTATCGCAGTCCAGCAAGCTGTCCAATATCACGGGGGAACCAACGTCAATACAGGGGGAATAATAGGGATCACCGCAGTCAATAGAATCCTGTAAGTGGAAGTCGTCATTGACGGGATTGCGGAATCGCGGATAGATATTAATGCATCCTGCGCCGGGATACCCGCCTTCTATATTGCAGTAAGTAAATGAAGGGTATGCTGCACCTTCAGCATAGTATTCGGCTCCATTTGGTGCGTAATCATCCCACAGAATGCAATTGACAACCGTTGGCCGGGATCCGTTTCGGCAGCTAATTCCTCCTCCGTAAGTGGCGCTGTTGTTTCTGGTGATGGTGTTGTTAATCAGAGTTGGATGTGCTGCGGAACAATAAATTGCCCCTCCGCCGAAAATGCAGTTGTTGTCGTAAAACAGGTTATTTATGATCATGGGATTCGATGAAATACAGTATATCCCACCTCCGTAACCTCCGATAAAAGTGGTGAAGTTTTGATCGAAAATGTTGTCAGCGATGACCGGATTGGAATTTACGCAGCTCATCCCTGCGCCGTGACCGCCCACTGTAGTCCGAAAAGTCGTGTTTAGACGGATAAGGTTGTGAGTGATTAATGGCGTTGCATCTTCCCGACAGGCAATCCCGCCACCCTCTAAGGCTAAATTGTCGATGATGGTATTGTTGATGATGGTTGGGCTGGATTGATAGCAAGCGATCCCGCCGCCATACTGGTTCGAGTAATTCTCGGTGATGACACAGTGTTGAATGATTGGGTTGGACATGTTCTCGATCAATATCCCGCCCTCCGATCCATTCTGGATGGTAAATCCGGTGAGGACGGTGGTGCTGTCCTCCCCTGAGATGAACGACACCACTGGTCCCAAGGAATCACCATCGATCACGGTTTGGGAGATGTAGGCTGTGTTACCGGTAGTAAGAAAAAGAGAACCCAGAACGATGTCGTGACCGCGGAATTCAAGGTTTTCCACGTAGGTTCCCGGCTGCACCAAGATAGTGTCGCCGTCGAAACTGGCGTGGATGCCTTCTTGGATGGTGCCATAATCACCGGGGATGTTGATGATGGTGGCGCATACTATAGTGCAAGACAAATAGACTATAGCCCATGTAAAAACCAATACTCTTTGCACGTTTTCTCCTTAGGGGTGGAATCTTGTATCTCACCAAATGTTAAGGGTTATAAAATCAGCTATTATGAGGCAAATAATTCCGCTGAGTACATTCGTATAGGTCGCAGCAAGTGTGGCACACCCGTTTGAAAGCCCGAAAACCGGTGAACTCGACATCCGGTGTTAGGTAATCGTCTTTAACCGGCTCGTCGCGCAGCAGGTCTGTACTTAAATACTTCTTATTATCGTCAGGGAGAACTGTGGTAACCACCGCATCAGTCCCCAGATCATTCTGTACCATCAATGCAGCGATGAAGTTTGCTCCGGAAGATATCCCCACCGCCAATCCCAACTGTGCAGTGAGCTTTTGCGACATCAAGATTGCATCCCCATCATGCACCGGTACCACCGGGTCCAGTTCGTCTAAATTCACGATGGACGGAATAAACTCATCGGATATACCCTGGATACGATGCTGCCCGATTTTATGTCCAGTGGATAGGGTGGGGGACTCTGCCGGTTCCATCGCGTGAATACGAACCTCTGGATTCTGAGATCGAAAATACCGGCCCACACCCATGATAGTACCTCCCGTCCCCACCCCAGCCACGAAGGCATCCGGAGTCATGTTGTTAAACTGTAGCTGCCACCAGATTTCCGGTCCGGTGGTTTGTTCATGCGCATCCACGTTTGCTTGGTTGGAAAATTGGCATGCTAAAAACACATTTTCCTGATCTGCCGCCATCTCCTCCGTCATCTGAATGCTGCCGAGGAATCCGCCCTGTTCGCGGGTAACAGGGACGATAGTCGCTCCCATGCTTTGGATAAGGTCCACCCGTTCCCGGCTCATCCAATCGGGCATAAAAATCGTCACTGGATGCCCCAATGCTCTGCCCAGCGCTGCAAACGATATCCCGGTATTGCCGCTGGTGGCTTCTACGATGGTATCTCCGGGTTTGATGTGTCCTTCCCGGTATGCCCAGTCCAGAATATAAAGCGCCATTCGGTCCTTGATACTGCCGGTCATATTCAGATTTTCCGATTTGGCATAGATCACCCTCTGTTCCCCCCGGTAAGTAAAATCGATTGCCAAAAGCGGTGTATTACCGATTAAATGTCGTAATCCTCGAAAGCGATCGCGCAGTTGAGATGTCATCACCTGATGTTCTGTCATTGCTTCTTTTTTATCCTTTTATGTTTAAGGTTAGGGTTCTAAGTTATTTCAATAAAACCATCTTGATGGTTTTTATGTTGTTGTCACTTTGAAGCTGTGCGAAGTAGAGTCCGGATCCAATCTGGGATGCGTCCCAAGTGGCGGTGTATGTACCCGCTAACTGCATCCCCTCGTATAGTGTGACTACCCGCTGCCCCAGGAGATTATGAATAGTCAGCCTAATTTGACCTGCTACCGGAAGGCTGTATTTAAGGACGGCACTGGCGTTGAAGGGATTCGGGTAGCACGGATACAAAGCGAACTCGTGCGGCGTTTCTTGAGGAGTTTGAACCGTGGACAGAGCGTCCACTTGATATACCGTAAACTTGTGCGTACTAATTGTGAGGAGATACGATTCGAATATCTCCATGTCGAGTATTTCCTCATCTATATTGTAATGTCCGACCTCCACCGGATGTACCGGATCAGCAAGATCCATGGCGTAGATTACTCCCTCCGTAGAGAATGGGGGGTACTGACTGAAAATTAGTGTGTTCTCATTGGCTGCCACTGCAGTAACATAATTTGCGCCGACAGAACCGAACACTCCTGGATTCACCGGATCGGCGATACGTATGATCTTTACTCCGTTTTCGCGAGTTGTGACATACGCATAGTCACCACCAATAGCTATATTTAGTGAGCTCAATCCTGAAACTGCGCAAGAGCCCACCAGTTGTGGACTCGTGGGATTGGCAAGGCTGTATATCTCAAAGTTGGATGAAGAACAGACATAGATATAGCCGTTTGAAGCCGTCATGATAGCTCCACTAAGTTGCATTGAATCTACCAGCACGGGATTTGCCGGGTCAGCCAAACTAAATATATACATACAATATGTAAAAGGAGAAGCCTCGACGGAAACGGCATACGCATATTCCCCAGCAGTAGTGATTATACCTGGACGCCATCTCATGCCGACTGATTCCCAGCAATTTAACGATTCTGGTTCCGCAGGATCAGTTATATCATAAGTTAGAAGCCCAGTGTACCGTTCGACCCCGTATAAGAAATGCCCGTGTATCACCGCATCTTCCAAAAAGATGCCCCTGAGGTGGCTTAGTTCGTTAGCCTGTGGAAGACTCGTCAAATCGATGATGTGAAACCCGACAAGTCCATCTGTGAGACAGCCGAGCGTCCCATTGACCGCGATGCGACGGAGATACCCAATCTGTCCGAAGGAAACGACCTCTGCAGGTATTGCCGGATTAGAGATGTCTACGACCGTCACTGCGGAATCGCTCGCAAATCGACCCCCGTAAAATCCATTTCCAACGCAAACGATATTTCCCAAACTGGCGAGTCCCGTAAATTCTGGTTGACCAGGCTGCCGGATCAAGCTGCCTTCGAAAACCGGATGAACCGGATCGGTAATATTCCAGATATTCAGCGTGTAACCCTTCCCTAACACCGCGTGATTACCCGTTACAGTTACTGCCGCGCAAACACCGGAGTCGCACGCGCCAACTTCGAACGGCTGTAAAGGATTAGATATATCGATGATTCGCAAACCATCTGCGTAGGTGCCGGCGTAAACATAATTTCCCGAAATCGTCGCGTCCCCCCAAAACCAAAATTGAGTGTCAACCACGGCGACTTGCACCGGTAGGGTCGGATCGCTGATATCCCACATAGACAAACCGACACCTCGCAAACACAGATATTCTCCCACCATGCCAACCGGTAAAACCGGACAACTTGGTTCCGGGGGGAAATTTCCACCAATAATGTGTATGTTTCCAAGGTCTGAGATGTCCACTATGCAAAGACCGCCATCCAAAATTTTCATAATAGCAATGTCTCCAAGTGGCATGAAATCTCTAACTTGACCTCCTGAGTGCCAATCAACCAATGTTACTGGAAGCGTAGGGTCCGATACATCATATACGATAACTCCGTAACCTGGGTTAACATAGGCTAAATTGCCTATTACATAGACGCTATTACCGCTCCAAGAATCCGACCAACTTGCCTGTCCGATTTCTATCGGATGAGCCGGATCGGCAAGATTTGTGATATGAAGTGTGTTACCGCATACAGTATATACCAGATCCCCCACCATTTGGATGCCATTGAGCCAATCCCAGTAATCCAATGTAGACACGCGACTCATGCCCAAGCTGTCCTGTGCCTGACCGACATTCCAGATAGCCAGAAATAGTAATATAACCAGCCCGCACCTACTCAAATGAACCGTTCTCATATTAACCTCCAGGATGATGTGGTCGAGTCACTGATGCAAGGAGACATATGGTTATCTCAATAACACTACCTTCTGATTAAATTCCCTATCCCCAGCCATCAACCTAACAAGATAGGTTCCGGAGGCAGATGTGGTTGCATCCCACAGAATTTTATGTGCTCCCGGAGACACAGGAGAAAAATCAAATTGATCGACACGCTGTCCTAAGATATTGTAGATGGTAATAGTGGCTTCGGATTCGAAAGGAATGGTGAAGGGAATTACTAGTGTGCTATTGAAGGGATTAGGATATGGAGGAAGTAAGGCGAACTCGTGTGGGACTATTTCTGGGCGCGACCCTATGCCCGACAAGGAATCGCACAGGTAGACCCGGAAATCGCTATCGCTGACGGTGAATAGATACTGCCCTTGAATCTCCATGTCCCTTATATATTCAGCGGTCCAGTAATAACCCACCAATTCAGGGTTTAGCGGATTGGTCACTTCATATAGACTAATCCTGGTTCGATCATCCATAGCAACGATGTTTCCGGCGGCAACTACCGAGCCTACCCAATAGCCATCAATCCAGCTAACCTCATTTGGATGCAAAGGGTCACCGACATCGACAATCCGCATCCCGCCATATCCATCCGCCACATAGACATTACGTTCAGCCGCAGCCAAGTCAAATACGCAATCGTACAAGGTATGTGCTTGCAGGTTACAGGAACCCACCAATTGCGGTGTTGCCGGGTTGGAAAGACTGCACACATAGAAACTTGATCCGGCGCCATAGTAAAGGTATCCATTCAGCGCCGCCAATCCAAGACCTGCATTTCCTGTGGGGAGATCTAGAACATCCACGCACTGCGGAAGCGCCGGATTTGACAGACTAAAAGTGGCTATATGATAGAGACGGGCAACATACGCATAATCACCTTCAATCACGATCCTGCATGCCCCATCGTATAGCACACAGCTAAGAGATTCCGGCTCTGCTGGATTACTGACGTCAAATACAACAATTCCCTTGGTTCCTGAAGCATCGAGTTCCTCCACCAAATAGGCATAATTTCCCCGGACGGCAACGTCCAAACCCTCTGCCCCTACTGCATTCATATGTGCAAGCTCAGACACGTGATTGAGGTTAGCAAGGTCTACCGTCCGCAGTACTAAGCCACGGTCCGCCAGGTAAGCCGTGGTACCGGTAATTGTCGCTCGAGTAAGGATTCCCAGGGGACCGAACGAGCTGACCTCCACTGGCGCCGCGGGATCGGAAATATCCACCACCAATACCGCATAAAAAGGTCCAGCCATTGTTGTGGACACAAGAATCCCCGCGCTGAAGACTCTAAACGACCCACGTGCCTCCGTAGGGATCATACTCTCAAAAACCGGGTGAGTTGGGTCGGAGACGTTCCAGATACTCAACCAGGTATCCGAGGACGTACCCTTCACCAATACCGCATGAGAACCCGTCACCGTAACATCCTCGGTCCATCCACT
The DNA here is from genome assembly GCA_965372135.1 of uncultured bacterium. Taxonomy (GTDB): domain Bacteria; phylum Electryoneota; class RPQS01; order CBDVBD01; family CBDVBD01; genus CBDVBD01. The sequence goes on from CBDVBD010000086.1 coordinate 6,517, forward strand.
GCTGTCACAGCCAGCTACTTCCACTGGGTGTAAAGGATCCGACAGGTCTATGATGCGTAGTCCGTAGTAAAGGGTTCCGAGATAGGCATAATCTCCCGAGATCGCGGCGTGATGTGCGATCATAGTCGTATCTATCGAAGCGACACACTGCGGGTTCGCTGGATTGCTCATATCGTACAGGCGCAGCCCCCCAGGGAATCCAGTCATGCACAGATACTCACCTGCCATACCCACTGCATTCCAAGCCTCGCCATTAGGGAAGACTCCGATTCGATGTACATTGGTCGGGTCCGAGATATCCAACACAAAGGGAAAACCTTCGTCCGATTGTGCAATGGCATAGTCTCCATGCACAAATGAGATATCGCTCATGTGCGTACCGGACCACTGCCCAAGCGTCACCGGATTAGTCGGGTCGGAGACATTTAGTACAAACCCGCCATTATATGTACCAAGATAGGCAAGAGTATCGATCACATAGACTCCTCCAGAGGTTCCACTCCATTGATACCAAGTGAAACGTCCAATCGTAACCGGGTTCGCCGGATCCGAGAGACTCACGATGTGCATCTCCGAGGTGCCCACGACGTATACCAAATCTCCTACCATTTGGATTTTGTCCCCGCCCCAGTAGTCCAGGCTCGACAAACAGCGCATCCCCAAGCTGTCCTGTGCCTGACCCACATTCCAGACAGCCAGAAATAGCAATATGACCAGCCCGCACCTACTCAAGTGAACCGTTCTCATAATAAACTCCAGGATGATGGGGTCGAGTTACTGACGCAAGGAGACATATGGTTATCTCAACAATACTACCTTCTGATTAAACTCCCTATCCCCAGCCATCAACCGAACAATATAGATTCCGGAAGCACATGTGGTTGCATCCCAGATAACTGATTGGTATCCGGGATGTTGGTATGAATTTACCAAGGTGGTGATTTTTTGACCTAACAGATTATAGATTTCCAGTGTAACATATTCCCCAATCGGTAGTTGATAACCGATAATAGTGGTATTATTGAACGGATTAGGATAGTTCTGTAACAACCGAAATTCTGTAGGCAGAGCCAGTCGATCCTTTGGAAATACCCAACTGGCTTGATCGTAATAGAAAGCTCCCATATCGGCAATAGTACTATCCGGATCCCATGGACTTTCCGGATCCCCGGCATCGATGCACGGCGATCCCGCCATCAAATGAAAATCCCCTATCGTAGTATCAACAAACATCGGATCGAGAAAGATATTCTGATAAATATCACACGAATCACCGTTGGCGTTTGTGGTTACAATTAGGCCAAGTGAATCATTTGGCGAATGAGGAAAATTCCCACCTTGGTTTTGGTAAAAGCAACTATGTTCTATATTGTATGTGCCTCCAATCCCGCCTCCCTGGTTATTAGCGACAATCACGTTGACAATACGCGTAGATAGGCAGCTTAGAACCTGGATCCCGCCTATTCCGCCTATGATTTCCATACCCGAATTGTCAGTTATTGTACAATTCACGATGGCGACACGGGCACCATAACTGAATATACGTATACCTCCGCCTTCTCCTGCATCATTGCCTGTGATGAGGCAATGGTCAATAACTACCTCAGCATTACCATAATCGACATTGATACCTCCCCCAAAGAAACCTTGGTTTCTCGCGATGATGCAATAGCTGATTACTGCCCGGGAACTTCCAATATTAATCCCGCCTCCCCACCAGCCTTCGTTTTCGGTGATGGTACAATTGCTTATTTTAGGTCGCCCTATTCCTCTGATCAAGATTCCTCCTGCTGCGTGATTTGTTCCCATGGCTGAATTCAAGTGAACTGTGCAATGGTCAATGGTTGGACTACAGTTGCTGATGTCAATACCATTATCCTTGCTCTCTTGGATGAGACAATATCTAAGCAGACAAGAATCCGAACTGGAATCGACGAAATCTATTCCGTTCCAGAACACACCTGCGGGGCAGGGCACGAAGGTAATGCTATCTTGCTCTGTTCCTTCCGCTCGGAGTAGTCCTCGGATTACGAATTCATAAGGACCATCAAAAAGAATATTAGCCCCTGCTTCGATGATTAGAGACGCACTATCCTCAACGGAAATGTTTCCATCCACAATATACGTGGTATCCACCAATGTCCCACTCAACGACCCCGAAATGTGAATTTGTGCGGATGTTAACGAAAAATAACCGACCAGCAGAAACAGGAAAATCAGCATTGAAAACCGCTTACCCATGACATCCTCCTTGCGCAATACCCCAAAAGGAAATGAAAAATTAACGCGTAGGTCAGGATCCCTGCGATCCTGACTTCTTCTTTTAGTACATAATACCCCATTATAATATACTATAAAAAAAATGCACAATCAACAAAAAACCGTCGATTGTGCAAGATTTTACATTTGTAAAATTATGGCATCAATGCCAAATTGCGTGTTAGAATAGCACCACAATTTATTCTTGTCCGCCCACTGGTGGAGTGGTGTGGAGAGATAACTAAGTTATATTATTTAACCGCTTTAGCGGTTTTTTATGTGCTGCAAGGTGTCCCCACCTTGCAGTATTCGTAAACAGTTCGCCTGTTGACTGATGTAATATAAACAATTCATTTCCTAAGCCCTGGAAGGGCGAAAGATCATAGCCCAGGGCATCGCCCTGGGTTAACCAGTCACCCAATCCAAGGGTGGGCAGGGCGGGGGGATTGGGTGGCTGGTTAAATATCCCTTTTCTTCCTGGCGATGCGGATGCACCAGAAAAAACCACCATAGAGAACCACACACCCGAAAATCAACATTAACCAGGCTGACAATGGCATATCAAACCTCCTTCCGTGAGTATTTTTTTCCCCAATAAATAGAAATTCTTATGAGAATATACATCATTCCCCAACCCCCAATCCATAGTGTCCAGTTTGGATAGCCTTCGTAAGGTTCACTGATACCTTTTATTAAGGATGAAAGCAAAATGAAACCCAAAACATGAGGTGTTACCTCCTTAATGCAGATATCCCACCATCCCCCAATTCGGATCTCCGATGTGTCGTTGATCTCTTTCCGGAACTTCTTGGCGCCGAAAATCCAACCTACTACGACACATTCCAGCAATGCAATCGTCACCAGTCCGTAATCGGTGATATGGTGATCGACGATGTCCAACCAGTAATAGCCTCCTCGGGTCACAAACAGGATCCCAATAACAAAACCGATAATACACAACCACAGCACCACTTTGGTGTGCTTGATACCGGTGGCATCTCTGAAAGGTGTAGCGCACCCTTCAACCAGCGAAAACGCTGAATCGATTCCCAGAGTTAGCAACATCGCAAAGAACACCACCCCGAAAAAAGGCGCCCAGAACGGCAATTTGGAGATAATCGTGGGATAAGTAATAAACGCCAGGTCCGGTCCCGATTTCACCACGTTCTCCACCGGAACTCCCACCTGGTATGCTAAGAACCCCAATGCGGAAAACACTGCAAAGCCGGCGAAAAAGCTAAATCCACAGTTAGCGAATCCGGTCATAAAGGCATTATTGGCGATATCCGCATCTTTGGGCAAATAGCTGGAATATGCCAACAACACCGCCATCCCCAGCGACAGGGAAAACAGGATTTGTCCATATGCCGCAAACCACACTCTGGGGTCTGTCAGTTTGTGAAAATCGGGCTGGAGATAGTAAATGACCCCATCTACTGCACCCGGAAGCGTCAATCCCCTGATAGCCAGTATCACCAAACACAACACCGGCAACGGCACAGTCACCAGCACCACTTTCGCCACCGAACTGATCCCCTTCCATAGAATTGCTAAGATGGCGATCCAGGTCAGTATCAACCCGATCAGTATCGGCAACTGTATTCCCCCCAGCATTTCCGGACCGGAAGTCAAACCCAGCACATGTTGTTTAAAGAATCCCTCGGCATCTGCCCCCCATGCTAACTTCACGGAATACCACATATAATCCCATGACCACGCCATGATCGCACAATAATAAGTAACGATGACAAACGCGCACAAACATGCCAGCCATCCTGCCCACGACATGAACGGTCTGATCGCTTGAAACGCTTGTGGCGCACCGCCTCGAGCTCGTTTCCCCATGGCGAATTCCACCATCAAAAGAGGGAATCCGCAGGTGAAAAGTGCGAAAAAATAAGGAATTAGGAATGCTCCGCCCCCGTTTTCATAGCAGATGTAGGGAAACCGCCATACGTTGCCCAATCCGATGGCGGATCCCACTGCCGCTAAAATGAATCCGGTTCGTGATGACCAATTTTCTCGTGCTAATGCCATGGTGTGCCTCTGATTTATGTATAGATTTTTTTTGGAGTTCAGAGGATATTGTGAGGTTGGTGACTCGCCCATAGAAAATAACGTAATCTATGGATTAAGTCAAGCGATTTTTTATAACATTTTGAGAGATATGGAAACGTCAACCGGATCTGTTGGAGGGTTGAATGAGCGAAAAAACGCAAATTTTTGGTAAATTTTTTGGGGAAAATGAAAAGAAAATGAAAAGAAATGGCAAAAAAGTGATAAAGAAATGCGAAACGCATTACACGTAATTGAATTACACGTAATTTTGTGTGCTTGGATTATGATGATAATCGATGGAAGTTTTTTCGGAAAAAGAGAGGTGCTCAACCAGAAATCGAGCACCTCATTTTATAATGAAGAAATTTTCAGTAATAATTTTACTTCAACAGTACCGTTTGATGGTTTGGGTAGAAATTGCTCTATTATGCCTTTATCTTTTTTTCCCTTATCACCCATACCTGTTTGCGGCAGGCAAGTCTATTTCTCCTTTCTTGAAAATGTTCAGTATTTCCTAACCGATCCCTATCAGCATCACAACGCCGTCATCTACTATAAAAATTTCCGTTTTACCCCCATCACGAAGAAATAAAGCCAAGGATTTCTAAAATATCAAATCGGGAGATTAATTCGGCTGGATTTCTTGCCTTTCTTCAAGTAATCTATTGAAGTTGTCAGACAACCAATTAATAACTTTGTTCGCTTCTTTCGCTGTATTTAAATAATCGTTCCCATAGGAGGAATCGACAGTTTGAATTGTAGCTAGGAAGAAATGTGAAACAGCAGCAGTGAACCAGAACCACATTTTTACTAACTTGTTACAATGATCGGTTACGAAAATTAGGTCTGGTCTACCGATCGATCCGAGAACAAACTGATTGCCTTCCCCAAGAGATCTATAAGGAATTAGATCCCGATTTGGATGCGCACCTAAGCTGAAGAACTTATAAATATCCTTAAGATCCTCCTCAGACTCAGACATTGGTGCATTTGCAAGAGCTTTACGGATCTCGGCATTGGATATCTGCTTACCTTTTTCCCAACGATATGCGAAAGATTGATCTTGAGCACAGATACTAAGAAGTGATAATGACTCGTACACACGGCGAGCGAGCGGGTATGCTACTTGGTCGCGTCCTTCAAGAAGAGGACGACGCCATTCCCATAAAAAATCAAAGACATCCGCCATTAAGTCCCTGACGACGGTGTCCTGAACTGACTTCGGTGGCGTACTACTTAAGATTCTTGTTACTCTGCAAATCAATGACCCATATTTGTCAGTGATTTCTATAAGCGAAGAAAACATCGCTGAAAGTTCTTTCCTCCGGATATCCGAATATTCCTTCAGCATGGCATAATCTTTATCGCCAGGCTTGTAGCTTTCGTCCGTATTGGTCATAAGTCGTTTAATCCTAGGATTCTATCTGAATTGCTTTGTTCTTTCACAATATTGAATGTCTAGATTGCATTAAAAACAGAATACATTATCATTAGTTATCCTATTCCAATAGAGGATAGCCTATCAATGGATGAATTTAAAATGACTGCCATTAGGCCAGCCATCTGTAAAAAAAATGTTTTTAAGAAGGAGTTATATAATCCTCTATTTCTCCTTCTTCGATTCTTACATCTGAAGGATTGTCAACTAACACAGTCTTTTCAATTTTCTTAATATCTATGGTTATATGTAATAATAATTGACCTTTGTCTTTAAAATCCTTTGATACCAATTTCCAGTCTATTCTTATTGTACATGGTTCATGAAAAGGTTTAACAGCGATCTTATCAAAACCCACTGAATCATCCCCAACTAATACGTTAGAGTTTGGAACTATTTTCCCAGTCTTTTTTTCTTGGTAAATATAGGTGTCATAATGATATTGAATCCCTGCGGTAAGTAATCCCGCCCCTTTAGTTACTCTATTTATTGAGTGAAATTCACCCGTGAATTCTAGGAATATTTTGTAATCTTCTATTGGGTCGATGCCAGTATTGCGAAGTCTTAAACTGAATTCGCAATAACTATGATTATTCCTTGAGTCAAAAACAGATGTGAGTGGTGCCGCGAATGTTCCAAGGATACTTGGTTGTGGAATGAGTAAGTTGTTTAAAATTCCTAAGTTAGCTGGGATAATTTTTCCTTCGTAATGAGTTTTAGTTTTTTTAAAGGTGGCTTTTAACGTCAATTCTTCAGAATCATTATGAAAAGTTAACTTGACAGATTGATTTCGCTTGAAGTTCTTACTTTTTACATACCAATCATGTGTATTTTTATTTTCATCAATTAAATCCACTATGTCTTCCCAACTATAAATA
>CBDVBD010000087.1:0-12911 GCA_965372135.1 uncultured bacterium
AAATATGGGATACTCCATTTGGTGGTGGGGAAGTCGTCGTTTGAAGATGCCAAGCTGCAGGAGAATATCGAGGAATTCATCCGGACACTGGTTCGGATGAAACCGGCGGCATCTAAAGGGCAATATGTCAAGGGAATTACGTTGTCCAGTACCATGGGTCCGGGGGTAAAAGTGGACAAAGCCGGGGTACTGGCTGCGGTGAAGAAATAAGGATCGAGGAATCCGAGGCTACAATGAGAGAGATCAAACCATCTACGCGTAATATAGAGCAAGTGGCGAGTTTTCGGGAAAAGCTCAAGGATGCTCAGGGTGTGTATTTGACGGATTATTCCGGATTGACGGTGTCCGAGATAACGGATTTGCGGAAGCGATTCCGGGACGCCAAGATTGAGTATTTGGTGATAAAGAACACACTCAGCCGCATTGCATTTAAAGAAGAGGGGCTTGAAGATTTGGTTCCGCATCTTGAGGGACAGAATGCAATCGCCATCGGATACGAGGAAGCGGTAATACCGGCGAAGGTGATTTCCGAATTTGCCAAAGAATTAAAGAAGCCTACCATCAAGAGTTGTGTGGTTGATGGGGAATTGTTTGTGGGGAAGGCTGCGGAAGCTACCAAGAATTTCCCGTCCCAGGAAGAGATTCGCAGTATGATCGTGGGAGCGATTGCCGCACCGATGAGCAGCTTGGTTGGGATTTTTTCGAATGTGATGGTGGATTTTCTGGGAGTGTTAGAAGCGTATATACAGAAACGGCAGGAAGCGGAAGAATAAACAGCCGTTTCTTTTTTATTGTACATAACAGAACCGAGATACGGAGGAATTTGTGGAAAAGATCATTGAAACCCTGTCTAACCTGAAAGTGTCGGAGTTGGTGGAGCTGAAGAAGGCGCTCGAGGAGAAGTGGGAAGTAACAGCAGCGGCTCCGATGATGGCGGCAGGACCGATGGTGGCTGCGGGAGCGGCTCCGGATGAAGCAGCGGCAGAAGAGCAGACCGAGTTCGATGTCATCCTGTCCGCGGTAGGTGACAAGAAGATCCAGGGGATTAAGGTGGTACGTTCCGTAACCAGCTTGGGATTGAAGGAAGCGAAGGATTTGGTTGACGGCGCACCGAAGCCGGTCAAGGAAGGTGTGTCGAAGGAAGAAGCGGAAAAAGTCAAAGCCGCGTTAGAAGAAGTTGGCGCTCAGGTCGATTTGAAGTAGGACTGGTTTTCCCAGGTGCCAGACCCCACCCATGCACGTTGTGCCAACCTACATTTTGGGACCTTGCATGAGTGTGCTTTAGGTTCCGGATTGGTGATCGAAAAGGGTGGTGGTTACAATTAGGAAAGGTCAGTATTACAAGCCCCGAAACATTGTTGGAGGTATGGCTTGAAGTCCCAAAAATCAATTCGACGGGTTTCTTTCTCGGAGATCACTTCGGTGTTGGATATGCCGGACTTATTGGATATCCAACTGGAGTCCTTTGAGGAATTTCTGCAGAAAGACATCGACTCGAAGAGCCGGGAACGTAGGGGATTAGAGGCGGTATTCATCAATGTGTTTCCGATTATTGACAATCGGGAGGAACACATTCTTGAATTCGTGGAATATCATGTGGAACCCGCTAAGTACAGTGAGGATGAATGCCGGGAACGGGGGATGACCTACAGTTCGGCGTTAAAAGCCAAGCTGCGTTTGTCCAGCCGGGAAGACCCGAGCGCCGATGGATTCGATAACACCATCGAGACCGATGTGTACTTAGGCAACCTGCCGACGATGACGACGTCGGGGACGTTTATCATCAACGGTGCGGAACGAGTGATCGTAAGTCAGCTTCACCGGTCGCCGGGGGTGTTTTTCAGCGAATCGATACATCCCAACGGCAAGAAGATATATTCGGCACGGATTATCCCGTTTCGCGGGTCCTGGGTGGAATTCACCACGGATGTCAACGACATCCTGTTCGTATATATCGACCGTCGGAAGAAGTTTCCGGTGACGACATTGATTCGGGCGTTGGGATATTCCAGCGATGCGGATATCCTTCGGCTGTTTGACTATGTGGAAGACATTGCACTGTCCAAGAAGGATATCAAGAAGTACTTCGAACGGACAATTCTGGAAGATTTTGTGGACGAGAAAACCGGTGAGGTGCTGGTTTCCAGGGGCAGTGAGTTCGACGCCACAACGCTTAAGGCATTGAAATCGTTGAAAGTGCGCCGAGTTCCGCTGTTGAAGCCGCGCAAGCGGGATATGTCTTACGATGTAATGATGAATACGCTCAAGCGGGACAAGTCGAAGAGCCGGGATGATGCGTTGGAAATTATTTATCGGGAGCTTCGGAATGGTGAACCCCCGGATGTAGAAACGGCGTATAAGTTTTTGAGTCGGTTGTTTTTCGATGAAAAGCGGTATGATTTGGGGGCGGTGGGGCGATACCGGATCAACAATAAGTTGAATTTGAAGGTAGATCCTCAGACCACCATTCTAATGGATGAGGATATCGTCGAGATTATCAAGTATGTGCTTAAGCTACGCGGCGGCAAAGAAACCACCGATGACATTGATCATTTGGGGAACCGTCGGATTCGGACTGTGGGCGAGCAGTTGGCGAACCAGTTTAGTGTGGCGCTGACTCGGATGGCTCGTACTATCAAAGAACGGATGAACCTGCGGGATACCGAACAGTTGACTCCGCAGGATTTGGTGAATGTGCGTACCATTACCTCGGTGATTAATACGTTCTTTGGCACCAACCAGCTCAGTCAATTCATGGATCAGGTAAATCCGTTGACCGAGCTGACGCACAAGCGCCGGCTGTCAGCGTTGGGTCCCGGTGGATTGACGCGGGAACGCGCTGGGTTTGAAGTTCGGGACGTGCATTATACTCATTACGGGCGATTGTGTCCGATTGAGACCCCGGAAGGTCCTAATATTGGGTTGATTTCATCGTTGTGTACCTATGCACGAGTGAATGATTTGGGATTTGTGGAAACGCCGTATCGCAAGGTACGTAATTCCAAGGTATCCAAGCAGATCGAATACCTATCGGCGGATGATGAGGATCACTATCTGATCGCTCAGGCGAATGCACCGTTGAATGAAAAAGGTGAATTCGAACGGGATCGTGTCAAGTCGCGTATCAAGGGTGATTTCCCAGTGGTTCCTCCGGCGGATGTGGATTATATGGATGTGTCGCCTAATCAGATTGTGTCGGTGGCGGCGGCGTTGATTCCGTTTTTGGAACACGACGACGCCAACCGTGCGTTGATGGGGTCCAACATGCAGCGACAGGCGGTGCCGTTATTGATTCCGGAAGCCCCGTTTGTTGGTACCGGTATGGAAGCGAAAGCGGCTCAGGACAGCCGGATGTTGATCATCGCCGGGGAAAACGGCGTGGTGGAAAATGTGTCCGCCGACGAAATTGTGGTGCGCAAGCAGATTAAGCCGCCTCCAGGGAAGGCTCCGGAAGACCTTCCGACGGAATATGTACACTACAAGCTGAAGAAATTCATTCGGACCAATCAGGATACCTGTATCAACCAGATTCCAGCGGTTAAGGTTGGGGAAAAGGTGCGTGCCGGAGATGTGCTGGCGGATGGAACCGCATCGGACCAAGGGGAATTGGCACTGGGTAGGAATGTGCTGGTGGCATTTATGCCGTGGCACGGGTACAATTTTGAGGATTCGATTATTGTTTCGGAACGGGTGGTGCAAGAGGATATCTTCACATCGATTCATATTGAAGAGCAGGAACTGCAGGTACGGGAAACCAAACGGGGGGAGGAGGAACTGACTCGGGAAATTCCCAATGTGTCCGAAGAAGCTACTAAGGATTTGGATGAGAACGGGATAGTCCGAGTGGGTGCGGAGGTCAATCCCGGGGATATTTTAGTGGGGAAGGTGACCCCGAAAGGGGAAACGGATTTGACGCCGGAAGATAAGTTGTTGAAGGCGATTTTCGGGGACAAGGCTGGGGACGTGAAGGATGCGTCGTTGAAGGCGCATACCGGCATGAATGGGATTGTGATTAACACTAAGCTGTTTTCTCGGAAGAGAAAAGACGCCAAGACCAAGAAAGCGGATAAGCAACGCGTGCTGCAACTGGAAGAAGCTTACTACAAGGAATGCGCTGCCTTGAAGGTGTCGGTGCGGGAGAAGCTGGGGAAAATTCTTTCAGGTAAGAAGTGCCGGGAAATTCGCGACAAGGATTTCCTGCAGGTGCTGATTCCTGATGGGACAGAAGTGACGGAACAGTCTTTTGCGAAGTTCGATCCGGAAGATATCGAACGGGTGTTTGATTGGACGAAAGATCCCGCCACCAATGAATTGGTGGAGATGGTGTTTGAACGATATGACGATCATATGCTCCGCATTACCAATGAGATGCGGAACGAGAAACACCGGACTCAAGTGGGCGATGAGCTGCCTTCGGGGATTGTGCAATTGGCGAAGGTTTATATCGCCAAGAAGCGGAAGTTATCCGTGGGCGACAAGATGGCGGGAAGGCACGGCAACAAGGGGGTGGTTGGCAATATCGTGCCCATCGAGGATATGCCGTTTATGGCTGACGGGACGCCGGTGGATATTATTCTGAACCCGTTGGGCGTGCCCAGTCGTATGAATTTGGGGCAGATTTTCGAGACCACGTTGGGCTGGGCTGCCAAAGAACTGGGTTTGCATTACGCCACGCCGGTGTTCGACGGCGCCAGTCTGGAAAACGTTCAGGAAGAGCTGGAGAAAGCCGGGCTGCCGTTGAATGGGAAGACCACCTTGTATGATGGGCGTACCGGAGATCCTTTCGATCAGCCGATTACGGTGGGGTATATTTACATGATGAAGCTGTCGCACTTGGTGGATGATAAGATTCATGCCAGGTCGATTGGACCGTATTCATTGATTACTCAGCAGCCGCTTGGGGGGAAGGCGCAGTTCGGTGGTCAGCGGTTTGGAGAGATGGAAGTGTGGGCGCTGGAGGCATACGGCGCGGCGCATATTCTCCAAGAGATTTTGACGGTGAAGTCCGATGACGTGAACGGACGTGCCAGGACCTATGAAGCGATTGTCAAAGGTGACAATCTGCCGGTTCCGGGGGTGCCGGAATCGTTTAACGTGTTGATTCACGAGCTTCAGGGATTGGGGTTGGATGTACATTTGGATTAACGATAAAAGCCGCATAAATCACTATGGTAATAGGTACCAGTCAAGGAGGCATGTAATGACAGCACAAGGGATAGACGACATTGAAGCGGGACGCTTCACAAGCATATCCATCAATCTGTCATCACCCGACGCCATTCTTGCAAGATCTCACGGCGAGGTAACCAAGCCGGAAACGATCAACTATCGCAGTTACAAGCCGGAAAAGGATGGATTGTTCTGTGAGAAGATTTTCGGTCCGGTGAAGGATTGGGAATGTCATTGCGGGAAATACCGCGGAATCCGATATAAGAGTATTGTGTGCGACCGGTGCGGGGTGGAAATCACCAAGAAAGACGTCCGCCGCAAGCGCATGGGGCATCTTTCCTTAGCGGTTCCGGTGGTGCATATTTGGTATTTCCGTAGTCTTCCCTCCAAGATTGGTTACCTGTTGAGTATGACAGTGCGGGAACTGGAAAGAATCATCTATTACGAGTCGTATGCGGTGATCAAGCCGGGGAACACCGGGCTTCGGGAACGGGAATTAATTAGCGAGGCTGACTACCTACGAATCCAGGCTGAATACATCGAAGAAGTAGGTGATTTGCCGGAAGACCATGAGAATCGGTTTGAAGCAAAGATCGGCGGCGAAGCGGTATATGATCTCCTGCATCAGATGAATGTGAATCAGCTTTCCCAGGAATTACGGCATCAGATTAAGATTGAGACGTCGATTCAGCGGAAAAACGATGCTATCAAGAGGCTGCGCATCATCGAAGCCTTTAAGGATTGTGAGGAAGGACTAACTAACCGTCCGGAATGGATGGTGATGTCGGTAATTCCGGTGGTTCCGCCGGATTTGCGACCGTTGGTTCCCTTGGAGGGCGGCAGGTTTGCCACTTCGGATCTGAACGACCTGTATCGCCGGGTGATTATTCGTAATAACCGGCTGAAGCGTTTGATTGATATTAAGGCTCCTGAAGTAATCCTGCGCAACGAAAAGCGGATGCTGCAAGAGGCAGTGGACAGCTTGTTTGACAACGGCAGGAAATCGGTGGCGATTCGCAGTGACGGCAATCGTCCGTTGAAGTCGTTGTCGGATAACTTGAAGGGAAAACAAGGGCGATTCCGCCAGAACTTGTTGGGTAAACGTGTTGATTATTCCGGACGTTCGGTGATCGTGGTGGGTCCGGAATTGAAGCTGCACGAGTGCGGGTTACCCAAGGATATGGCGGTGGAGTTGTTCAAGCCATTTATTATCCGGAAATTGATCGAGCGGGAATATACTAAGACGGTGAAGTCAGCCAAACGGATGGTAGATCGGAAGACCGACGAAGTGTGGGCGATCCTTGAGGAGATTATCCAGAACCATCCGGTGTTGTTGAACCGTGCACCGACACTGCACCGGCTGGGAATTCAGGCGTTTCAGCCGCTGTTGATCGAGGGGAAGGCGATTCGACTGCATCCGTTGGTCTGTGCAGCGTTTAATGCGGACTTTGACGGTGACCAGATGGCTGTGCATCTGCCGTTGTCCTATGAAGCGCAGGTGGAAGCCAGGCTGTTGATGATGGCGAATCAGAATATACTTCATCCGGCTTACGGCAGACCGATTTCGGTGCCCAGCCAGGATATGGTGTTAGGGATATACTATTTGACGAAGCGTCGACCGGGTGCTTCCGGTGAGGGGAAGCTGTTTGCCGATCCTGATGAAGTGATTGTGGCGTATAACAATGGATCCATTGAACTGCACTCACAGATATTCGTGCGGATGGACGGTAGGATCGTTGATACTACTACCGGCAGGATCCTGTTTCATCGAATACTGCCGGAAGAAGTTCGCAATAAGCGATTTTTCAATGAGTTATTAACCAAGAAACGGTTAGAGGAAATCGTCTTTATTTGTCATAAAGAAGTGGGGAATTCCAAGACGGCGATATTTCTGGATCAGTTAAAGGAAATCGGGTTCAACACCGCAACTCTTGGGGGATTGAGTGTTAGTCTGGAAGATGTGATGATTCCTGATGAAAAGCATGACTTGGTGGATAAAGCGACAAAGAAGGTTGAGGAGATACAAGCCCTTTATCAGGACGGCATTATCACCGATGGGGAACGGTATAACCAAATCATCGATGTTTGGACGCACACTACCACCGATGTGGCGGAAGTGATGTTCGATCAGATGCGGAAATCCCAGCAGGGGTTTAATCCGGTGTTTATGATGGCGGATTCCGGTGCGCGAGGTTCTATCGAACAGATTAAGCAGTTAGCTGGGATGCGTGGGTTGATGGCGAAGCCGCAGAAAACCATGACCGGGCAGAAGGGTGAGATTATCGAATCACCGATTACGGCGAATTTTAAGGAAGGCTTGTCGGTGTTGGAGTACTTTATCTCCACTCACGGCGCTCGGAAAGGATTAGCGGATACCGCGTTGAAGACAGCGGATGCCGGGTATCTGACCCGACGTTTGGTGGATGTGGCTCAGGATGTAATTATTCGGGAGCTTGATTGCGGTACTTTAAGGGGCATCACTATCGAAGCTGCCAAGGAGGGCGAGGAAGCCACCGAGCAGCTGTATGAGCGGATTTTGGGACGTACCGCTGCGGAACCGGTTATCGATCCTTTGACCGGTGAGACCATTATCCAACATGGGGAAATGATCGCCGAGGAGGTGGCTGAGAACATTACCCGCAGCGGAACTGATACGGTGAAGATTCGGTCGGTATTGACCTGTGAATCGCCGTCCGGGGTGTGTTCCACCTGCTACGGGATTAACCTCACCACCGGGAAATTGGTGGATATGGGTGAAGCGGTGGGTGTGATTGCCGCACAGTCGATCGGAGAACCGGGCACCCAGTTGACATTACGTACCTTCCATATCGGTGGCACCGCAGACCGCATCGCTGCAGAGTCGCAGGTGACGTCGAAGTACGACGGCAGGATTGTCTATGAGAATGTGGATGTCATCCGACACAAGGACGGTTTTCTCATCAATGTTCGCCGGAACGGTATTGTCAAGATCATGGATGAGAACAATCGCGTAACGGCAAGATTTACAGTCCCCTATGGAGCACATTTACACAAGAAGGATGGGGAGAAAGTTACTGAGGGGGACACCGTGTTTACCTGGGATCCCTATTCCGACAGCATTGTGGCATATACCGATGGAACTGTAAAATACATCGATATTAAGGAAGATATTTCTTATCATGAGGAGGTGGATGACACTACCGGTAAGAAGCAGAAGGTAGTTATCGAATCTAAGGGTCGTAAGTTGAATCCTCACTTGCATTTGGTCGATGATGAAGGCAACCGTGTGGGTAATTACATTTTACCGACTGGTGCATATTTGCTGGTAAACGATGGGGATTTCGTGAATGCGGGTGATGCATTGGTTAAGATTCCCAAGGAAGCCAGCCGCACCAAAGATATTACCGGTGGTTTACCGCGAGTGACGGAGTTATTCGAAGCTCGCCGTCCCAAGGATCCGGCGATCATCAGCGAGATTGATGGCATGGTGAAGTTTGGAGCGTTGAAGCGCGGTGTCCGGGAAGTAGTGGTGACATCCCATGATGGGAAGACCGAGAAGAAGTATACGATCCCGTATGGTAAGCATATATTGGTGCACGATAACGATGTGGTTACGGCGGGAGAAAGGTTAAGTGAGGGATCGGTGGCGCCGCAGGATATTTTGGCGATTCTTGGTGCCGGGAAAGTGCAGGAGTATTTGGTCAACGAGATTCAGGATGTTTACCGGCTGCAGGGGGTGCGGATCAACGACAAGCATATAGAGGTAATCGTCAGGCAGATGTTGCAGAAAGTGCGGGTGGAGGATCCCGGTGATACGCAGTATTTGGAAGGGGATCAAGTGGATATCCTGAAGTTTCAGGAAGAGAACGCCAAGATGTTGAAGGTGGTGGTGATCGAGGAGCCTGGTGATTCTACTTTTGAGAAGGATGCACTTGTGGAAAAGGGTCAAGCTAGTCGTCAAAATCGGAAGCTGAAGAAGGACGGGATGACAGTTGCGAAGGTTCGCCCGGCGAATCCGGCGATTTATAAGCCCTTGCTGCTGGGAATTACGCAGGCTTCGTTGTCCACGGAAAGTTTCATTTCGGCGGCATCGTTCCAGGAAACTACCCGTGTGTTGACGGAAGCGGCTGTGGAAAAGAAGGTGGATCGGTTGTCCGGATTGAAAGAAAATGTAATTATGGGGCATTTAATCCCAGCCGGAACCGGTTTGACACGATATCAGAAAATGGATGTTGAGGGTCCGGAATTGGAAACGGAACCAGAAATCGAACGACCGGTGGAGGATGAGGAAAAAGCCATAGTGGAGATTGAAGTTCCGGAGGCTGTGGATGCGGCTGTGGTGGCTAAAGGACCCGAGGCAGAAAAGTGAAATATAGATTGACATTTTTGGAAAATTTGACTATATTATGCAGTTTTTGGAGGTAAATTGCCCACAATCAATCAGTTAATCCGTCATGGCAGGCGGACAGTAACCAAGAAAGTCAGTGCACCTGCGCTGGAACAGTGCCCGCAGCGACGTGGGGTATGTACCAGGGTGTACACGTCGACTCCCAAGAAGCCTAATTCGGCGTTGAGAAAGGTCGCCAGGGTAAAACTGACCAACGGAATTGAGGTTACGGCATACATTCCAGGCGAAGGGCACAACCTCCAGGAGCACTCGATTGTATTAATCCGTGGCGGGAGGGTCAAGGACCTTCCCGGTGTTCGGTACCACATTATACGTGGGACGCTGGACGCCAGCGGTGTGGACGGACGGTATCAAAGCCGGTCCAAGTACGGTACCAAGAAACCAAAGAAGTAAGGAACCGTTTCCTACGGAGTAAACTCTACTGACTGGATAGATTAATGCCAAGGAAGAAGAAGGTTATCAAGCGGGAGATCCTCCCCGATCCCAAGTATCACGATGTGTTGGTGGCGAAGTTCATCAACAACATTCTGCGAAAGGGGAAGAAGAGTGTTGCCGAAGCGATACTCTACCGGGCGTTGGGTATCATTGAGGAGAAGACCAAGGAATCCGGATTGGAAGTGTTCAGGAAGGCGGTTGAGAATGTCCAACCGACGTTGGAGGTGAAGTCTCGTCGGGTAGGAGGTTCTACCTATCAGGTTCCGGTAGAAGTGCGGTCGAATCGGCGGGAAGCATTGGCGATACGATGGTTGATTTCCTATGCCAAGTCGCGCAACGAGACCACGATGGCGGATAAGTTGGCGGGAGAGTTAATAGCGGCTTGGAAAGAGGAAGGTGCCGCGATCAAAAAGAAAGAGGACACGCACCGAATGGCGGAAGCCAACAAGGCATTTGCCCATTTCCGTTGGTAGATTTCCCGTTAGTAGCAGGGACATAAAGTTTTATAATTAACTTGTTTTTAGATAGATACGTGGTATTATACGATAGATTATCCATAATGACCGCATCGGGAAATTCCCCCGACCAGCGGTCAGCAACAAGATTCAAAAATTTCCATGGCCAGGAAATATCCATTAGAACGCATCCGCAATATCGGGATCATGGCGCACATCGACGCTGGGAAGACGACTACGACCGAGCGGATTCTGTATTATACGCACCGGATTCACCGGATGGGGGAGGTGGACGACGGCGCTGCGGTCATGGATTGGATGCAGCAGGAAAAGGAGCGGGGGATCACGATTACTGCTGCAGCCACGACTTGTTATTGGTTAAACCACCGTATTAATATCATCGACACTCCCGGGCATGTGGATTTCACGATGGAAGTGGAGAGGTCGCTCAGGGTGTTGGATGGCGCGGTGGTGGTATTTTGTGCAGTGGGGGGGGTGGAGCCGCAATCGGAGACCATCTGGCATCAGGTGCACCGATATAAGGTTCCTCGGATCGGGTTTATCAATAAAATGGATCGGTTGGGGGCGGATTTTGAGCGCGTGCTGTCCATGATTCGTGAGAAATTGGACGCGGTGCCGATTCCGCTGCAGATTCCGATCGGTGCCAGTGAGACTTTTGTGGGGCATATTGATCTAATCCGAATGAAATCCGTTCTTTATAACGAGGATAGCTTAGGCGCCGAATGGGAAGAAGGCGAGATCCCTGAAGAGTTGAAGGACACCGCTGAGCAGTACCGGGAGAAACTGCTGGATGCGATTGCGGAGGCAGATGATGAGTTGTTGGATGCGTTTTTGGAGGGGAAAGATATTTCAGAAGAGGCAATTCATCGGGCGCTTCGGGCAATCACAATCCAGTTGAAAGGGATGCCGATACTGTGTGGAGCCGCACTTCGAAACAAGGGAGTGCAGCCGCTGTTGGATGCGGTGATTCAGTTCCTGCCTTCCCCGTTGGATCTTGGCGGTATCATAGGTATTAATCCCCGTACCAAAAAGGAGGACATTCGTCAGCCGGATGATGGGGAACCGTTTACCGCGCTGGCGTTCAAGGTGGCTTCCGATCCTTATGTGGGCAAGTTGACATTTTTACGGATCTATTCAGGAACTGCGAAATTAGGATCGACGGTCACTAATGTAGCGGTGGGGAAAAAGGAACGGTTGTCCAAACTGCTGTTGATGTCCGCCAACAAGCGGGAGGAAATCCAGGAAATTCACACTGGTGAAATTGTGGCGGCGGTGGGATTGAAATTTACCCGCACCGGTGACACATTAGCGGATCACAAGCATCCGATCCTGTTGGAAAAGATGGAGTTTCCGGAACCGGTGATTCAGGTTGCTATCGAACCCAAAACCAAAGCTGATCAGGAACGGATCGGAGATGCCTTGAACCGGCTGTCGGATGAGGATCCCACCTTTGAAGTGAGCACCAACGAAGAAACCGGTCAGACTATTATTGCCGGGATGGGGGAGTTGCATTTGGAAGTGTTGGTGGACCGGCTGCTACGGGAATTTCGGGTGGATGCCAATGTGGGAACTCCACAGGTGGCGTATAAAGAAACCATCAGGAAGTCGGTTAGCGCCAGCGGGGAATTTTCCCAACATTTAGGCGGGAAATATCAGTTTGGGAAGGTGACGCTGGAGCTGGAACCCAATCCTCAGGGCGGCGGCAACGTATTTCTTTCCAAGGTTGATAATGGGGTGATTCCCAATCAGTTCCTGCCGGCGATTAAAAGCAGCGTGTTGGAAACATTGAAGTATGGTGCGTTAGCGGGCTATCCTTTGGATGGTGTGCAGGTCTCTTTAGTGGATGGGGAATATAAAATGGGCGATTCCACGGAGGTGGCTTACCAAATGGCGGGTTCCACTGCCGTGCGTCGGGCATTGCCCGATGCGGATCCAGTGATATTAGAGCCGGTGATGATGATTGAGGTGGGGACGCCGGAAGAATATATGGGTGATATCGTGGGCGATCTGAATTCCCGGCGGGGTAAGATCGTCGAACTCAAACATCACCCCCCGCTTCGAATCATCCGGGTGGAAGCTCCTTTGAAAGAGATGTTTGGGTACGCAACGGATTTGAGGTCGTTGTCTCAAGGGCGTGCTCAATT
Source organism: uncultured bacterium (assembly GCA_965372135.1). Classification (GTDB taxonomy): domain Bacteria; phylum Electryoneota; class RPQS01; order CBDVBD01; family CBDVBD01; genus CBDVBD01. Next base: position 12,612 of record CBDVBD010000087.1, read on the forward strand.
TACCATGCAGTTTGATCATTACGACGTTGTGCCCGATGAGGTCACCAAGCGGATGTTGGAAGGCTTCTTTTAGGGCTGGCGGTTCTTTCATCTAATTTCGGATATTATGCATTTTCGTGTGCCGTCACACGCCCTCGTGTGACGGATAAACAGGATAGTTTTACTGGCAGACGAGGGGGTCTGCCAGCACGATAAGATTATTTTTAGGAATTCAGACCACTACGGTGGATATAGTTGAAAAAGGAGGAAATTCATCATGGCTAAGGCTAAGTTCGAGCGGACGAAGCCGCACGTGAATGT
>CBDVBD010000088.1:0-12743 GCA_965372135.1 uncultured bacterium
AGAAAGAGCAGTTGGAGCTGCAAGCGCTTCGTTCTTCCAGTTCCAGTGCGGTGTCCGTTGCTGAGAGAACACTGCACGCCTACGGTTTCAATGAGGAGGATATTACAACGCTGGAATCTAACCAGCACACAGGTGGAAGGGTGACTCTTCGCAGTCCGATTTCAGGCAATGTCATCAATCGCGATGCTCGCTTGGGAAAGCAAGTCACGCCTGAGTCAGATCTATTTCATGTGGTTAATTTGAAAAAACTTCGTGTCCATGTTGATATTCCTGAACAGCGTATTAATGATGTCTCAAAAGGAATCGAAGTTACCATTATTTCGCAAAATGGTCACCATAGTGAATTGAAAGGGGTAGTAGATCGTCTTGGAGATAGCATCGAACATGAAACTCGAACTCTGACTGCCTTTGTGACCGTCGATAATGCCTCTGGCAAACTGCGCCCGGGAGCTTTCGTCACTGTCCGCATTTCGGTTGCGAACGGAGGACAACAGGTTCTGGCAGTTCCGTTCGACGCTGTTTTCAGAGATAAACATGGAGATAACGTGCTGTTTATCGAATCGGAATCGGGAAAGTTTATGCTCAGGGAGGTCGAGACAGGTTTGAGTGTAGGAGGATGGATACAAGTAATATCGGGCGTCTCGGCGGGTGAACGAGTAGTCACCAAAGGAGCATTTGCCATAAAATCCGAAGCTGACAAGAGTATGTTCGGCGACGGTCACGGTCACTAAAGGAAAAAATTATGTTAAAAAAACTTATTGAATTCTCCATTAACAAGCGTTTACTCCTGGGATTATTTTTTCTTGTTGTGATCGGAGCAGGAGTTACATCCTATCGCCAACTCCCGGTTGATGCCTTTCCGGATATTTCACCTGTTATGGTCCCTGTATATGCTGAAGCCCACGGAATGGCGCCGGAGGAAGTGGAGCGACTCATAACCTTTCCTATTGAGACTGCAATGAATGGTCTGCCGGGAGTATCGGCAGTCAGGTCCACCTCCGCATTCGGAATGGCAGTGATCTACGTATATTTTACTGATGATACTGATATCTATTTCGCTCGTCAGTTAGTCTCTGAACGTCTGAACGCCGCCATGGCGGATCTGCCTGAGATGCACGAACCCCCAGGGCTTGGCCCGATTTCGACCGGTTTGGGTCAGATCTTTATGTACTACCTGACCGCAGATTCGACGGTGGACAGCGAAGGTCTGCCGCTGGATATCTACCTGCGAACCATCAACGATTGGGTGGTGAAATATCAACTGGGGACTGTTCCGGGAGTGACTGATGTTCTCTCAATGGGTGGTAATGTTCTCCAGTTCCAGGTGCAAGTCGATCCGTTCAAACTAATGGCTTATGACCTTACACTCAACGAAGTTGTGGAGGCGATCGAACAGAACAATCGGAATGTCGGCGGGCAATTTATCGTGCGGGGAAGAGAGGAATACCTGGTGCGGGGGCTCGGATTGATTGAAAACACTACGCAACTCGCCTATGTGAAAGTAAAGGAAGCGGAAGGTGTAGTTGTTCGGCTGCGTGATGTAGCAGCAGTCGAGATAGGTCCTGAGATACGGCGCGGCGTGGTCCTGAAAAACGGCGTTGGTGAAGTTGTTACAGGCATCGTATTGAAACTGTATGGAGAGAACACCAGCAAGGTAATCGATGATCTCTATGAGAAAGTAGAATCCGTTCAACAGTCGCTTCCCCGTGGAGTCAAGCTAACGCCGTATTACGAGCAAGCTCATCTGGTATCCGAGGCGACTGGAACCGTGAAAGACGCATTATTGGAGGGGGCAATACTGATAGTTCTTGTGCTGCTTCTATTTCTCGGTGATGTCCGTAGCGCTCTGGTTGTTGCCGTATCGCTGCCTATGTCGATGTTAGTTGCCTTCTTGATGATGCACCTAACCGGTCTCTCTGCGAACCTGATGTCCCTGGGAGGTTTAGCGATTGCTATTGGAATGATGGTGGACGGTGCAGTGGTGATGGTAGAGAATATCTGGAGGCATCTGGCACACAACACCGGGAAAAGAAATCTGAAGGACATCATTCGGTTTGCCGCTGAGGAAGTCTCCCGTCCAATCGCCTTTGCAATAATGATTATCATCATAGTCTTCCTGCCACTGTTTACACTTGAAGGGGTAGAGGGCAAGATGTTTAGTCCGATGGCTTTCACTATCACTTTCGGTTTGATCGGGTCGCTGCTTTTCACTTTCACACTGATCCCCTTTCTTGCCTCAATTCTTTTTAAGGGCAAAGTGTCAGAGAAGGACAGCTTGTTAGTTCGAGGATTGAAGGCTGTATATCAACCTTCTTTGTCATGGGTGTTAAAACATCGCGGATTGGTACTAACAGCGGCGACGGTGGTGCTATTCGCGAGCCTGGCGCTGGTCCCGTACTTAGGAGCAGAATTCATCCCGACTCTGGAAGAAGGAGCAATTTCAGTTCAAGTAGTTGCAGCGCCTTCAACCTCTTTAGAGGAAATGACTCGAATTCTGGATATTCAACAGGAGAAGCTGGCTAAATATGCGGAAGTCACCTCTGTCGTTACCTTAATTGGCAGACCTGAAGCAGGATCTCATCCTCACCCGGTTAACTCCGCTCATATTCAGATCGGATTAACACCGTTAGAAGAATGGGATTCCGGACGGACCAAGCAGGATCTTATTAATGAAATCCGCAGCACATTAGAAGCTTATCCGGGGATTCAGATCACTGTTTCTCAGCCAATACAAAACATGTTTGACGAGCTTTTATCGGGCGTCAAAGCTGAACTGGCAATAAAACTGTTTGGTGAGGATCTGGAGGTCCTGAGAACTAAGGGTGAGGAGATCAAAGAAGTGATCGCAGCGGTCCCGGGAATTGCCGACCTGTCACTGGAACAATCTTTCGGACAACCTCAAGTTCAAATCGACATCGATGAAATCAAAGCGTCACGGTATGGACTTGGAGGGGACGATATTCTGGAAACCATAGAGTTGGGAATCGGTGGAGAAGTCATTGGGCAGGTATTCCAGCAAACTCGCCGTTTCGGCATTCTTGTGCGCTTCGATGAGAAGTATCGCAAAGATATCGATGCGATTGGCAATCTTCGCGTACGCACACCCGAAGGGGCATTAATCCCCATCTCTGATGTAGCTGATATCCGTGAAGTGATTGGTCCCATTCAAATCAATCGTGAGAAGAACCAGCGTCGTATCGTGATTCAGGCAAACGTCGAAGGTCGAGATCTTGGTAGCGTGGTCGAGGAGATTCAGATTTCCGTTAAAGAGCAGGTTGAACTGGCTCCAGGGTACTTTATCGAATATGGCGGTCAGTTTGAGAATCAACGTCGGGCAATGGCAAGATTAGCGATCATCGTCCCAATAACGATGTTTTTCATTTTTATACTACTTTACTCAGCCTTCAACACCTTCAGACACGCAATACTGATCTACCTCAACATACCATTTGCACTGATTGGTGGAATTGTGGGTCTGTTTATTACAGGGCAATATCTCTCGGTTCCTGCATCGGTCGGATTCATTGCACTTTTTGGGGTCTCAGTATTGAATGGTGTGGTGCTAGTGAGTTATCTTAATAAGCTAAAAGAGCAAAGGCTACCTCTGGAGGAGGTTATAATGCACGGAGCGTTGCTGAGATTGCGTCCGGTTTCCATGACCGCACTGGTAGCAATGTTGGGTTTGGTTCCTCTGCTCTTCTCAAGTGGGATTGGAGCTGAAGTTCAACGGCCATTAGCTACAGTAGTGGTAGGTGGTCTGTTTACATCCACAATTCTGACCATGTATTTGCTGCCGGTATTGTATGGTTTAATTGAAAGAAGATGGGGTAAGTTACATACAGGATGATGTCTTAAGAAGCAAAGGACATTTACCTTAATTCTTGAAAGTGCTCCGGTGGAGGGATCAGCCGAAAGGCTGACTTTCAGCTTGAATCCGGCGGGTGCCGGACTTACAGTCCGTCAGTAGCCGGACTTGCAGCCCCCAATCCGGCAGATGGCGGATTAACAATCCGTCAAGAATCGGATTTTCAGCCCTTTGTAAGCTTAGATCGAAGGAAATCCCGTCCTTTATGAGATTTCAGCTCCCTTTCTCGTCTCATTGCAGCAGATCTAATCTGAAATTCTTCTTTGTAGATTAACTTCCAGTCTATGGTTCGCTTTGTGTAAAATGAAACGCCTCCAAGATGTTCTTGAAGGCGTTTTTCGAAGTCTTTTGTTTGACCAATGTACAGTCTGTTAAGTTTTGGGCTGTATAATGCGTACACAGTGAACATGCTCCGGTGGAGGGACTTGAACCCCCAACCTAGTGGTTAACAGCCACCCGCTCTGCCAATTGAGCTACACCGGAATAATATCGAACATACCGGACAGGTTTTCCGGAATTTTGAAGTGCACCAAATATACGAAAAAAAATCCGTGATGTCAAGCACTAACAGTTTTTGGTAGTGTCCTAATTTAAAATAAAAAAAGCTGCCGAGTACTGAAACTCGGCAGCGCAATTTATATGGATATGTAATCATATGCGAATTAAGCGGCGCAGATTTCCAGGAATTCTTCAGCTTGGCTGGAGATGCGTTCTTTTTGTCCCACCAGTTTTTCGTAGATGGCTTTGCGTTCGGATAAGTCTTTTCCCCATCCTTTAAGGAACAAGGGCGCCCAGGCGTTGTCGGTAAAGAAATCGGAGGGTTCGTAATTCCCGCTTGATCCCAACAATTCCTGCCGGCAGAAGCAATCCGCCAATGAAACCACTGCTACGTCGATCACATTGTTGGACTGCTGACTGAGCAGATGATGGTCACTCAGGACGTTTACCAGGTTGGGCGGGAATTGCCATTCTCCAGCCAACCATCCTCCCGCCATGCAGTGTGACACGTTGAGGTGTTGTTTTTCCAATTCCGCCAAGGACGAGGATGTTTTTTTACACTGCCGTAACAGCGCTGGGTACTGCTTTGGGAATTTGATACTCAGCAGAATTTTTCCGATGTCGTGCAGCAATCCTCCGGTATATACAGACGGGGGGTCATCCAGTTGAAAGCAGTCCGCCAATGTGGATGATATCTGTGCGGTGGAGATTAAATGGCGCCACAGTTCATAGTAGAATTCCAGGTCTTCGGAGAAGTATTTTGTGAACCGTTGGAAAGTGGACATACCGATTACCAATGATGCACATTGGCGCATTCCGAGGATCACCACCGCCATTTTCAGGGAATCCACCTGGCGACTCATGCCGTAATAAGCGGAATTGGCGACTTTCAAGAGTTTTGCAGTCATGGTAGGATCGCGTTCGATCGCCTGCTCGATATCCGAGGCGGAAGAATTCGAATCCTGAAGTTTCTGCATCACTTGAAATGCCACTTCGGGCAAAGTGGGCAATTCATCAGCCCGCATCAGGTATCCTCGAATCATTGTTGAATCCATGTTGTGACCTGTGTGTTATTTGATGTGTAGATGGGGAACCATAAGTCACCTGAAAATCGGAAATTTTTTCCCAGTCTTGTGATTTGAGTGAAGAAAATTCCGTTAAGAGGCGTTTTTAATAATCGGTGTTTCACATGTTTTTATAGTCAAAAGGGTTAGAAAAGAGTTAATTTTCAAACCCTTCGCTACTCGATCGATTGTAAATCAAGCGTGATGTTATGATGTTTCACATAATTTAGTACAAAATTTATGCCAATATAATTCAGATGGATTAGCTTCGAATCGATGTTATAGGTATGTAAAGCTGCACAGGAAGTTTTTGAGTCCCGTATCAATATACCGGAAACATTTTTTATTTTCTTGACTGAGAGTGATTTTGTGACTATATTTGTCCATAAATATGATGTGAAAAGTCTGATGTTACTTGAGTTTAAAAAGTGGCGGACAAGGTTTGATACTACTAATAACTGAAAATTGACATGAGTAGGAGTTGTTATGAAATTCAGTAAGGTTTATTTGGTTGGGGTGATTTTAATAGTGATAACTATGACTGGTGTATCTTATGCAGGAACTCAGGGAAAATTTTCTGTCAACACCGGTCTGGATTTCGTTAGCCGGTATGTGTGGCGGGGGATGGATTTTGGGGATGCACCCAGTCTGCAGCCGTCCATCACATTTAGTTACCATGGTTTGGAATTCGGGTGGTGGGGAGCCTATGCGCTGTCCAATAATGCCTCGGATTTCAATGAGATCGACACCTGGTTGAATTACTCCTATACATTGGATAATTCCATGAGATTTACGGTAGGGATTTTGGATTTCTACCTGCCTAATGCCGGGATTAGAATGTTCAATTACCACGATGTTGATGATCCGGAAGGTCCAGGAGCGCATTTGCTGGAGGTGGGAGTAGGGGTAGATGGTCCTGATGCAATTCCTGTCAGTTTGTTCGGCTATATCAATATTTACAACGACGAAGGGAACAATACGTATTTTCAGCTTGATTATCGGACAGGATTGGCAGGGACGGATATGGATTTCTTTGTCGGTGCAGTTGGGGGTAGTGAGGAGAATCCGGATTATTACGGTACGGATGATTTCCAGGTGATTAATGTGGGGATGACCGCCAGCCGGGAGATTGCGATTACCGAACAGTTTTCGCTGCCGATTTCAGTATCATATATTGTCAATCCGAAGGAGGAAATATCCTATATGGTGTTTTGTTTGAGTTTGTGATGGGAAGAGATTTAAAGTAAAGTGTTAGTTGAGAAAGAAAAGAATAACGGGAAGTATTTTCGTTAATACTTCCTGCTTTTGTTGGTTTTTTTCTTAGCGTCCAATCGGGGTTTATTCGGTAGATTTATTCGATTTTTTTGGGGATGTTTTCGTTAGTTTTTTATCACCGGGTTCCTGGGAGTCCTTGGATTTGGATTCGGCGGATATTTCCGCGATATCGGCTTCGATTTTTTTGATATTTTCCAGCAGCGAGGCGGCTTTCTGTTTCATTTCTTTTATCGCCGGCTGTTCCGAAAAGTCATTGATCGATCCCCAGTCTTTTTTCTTGCGATCGGTGATATGGGTGTAGAAGGCGCGACCGATTTCGCTGAACTCATGGTTCAATTTGCGTTTGAGGTTCAGGAGGTCTAATTTAAGTTTTCCCACCCGGGCTAATTCATCGGTACGGTCTGCTGCGACCCGGAATCCTACGGATACGTTCTTTCGCAGGCGATCCCAAAAGGTGTCAGATTGTTCCATAATTACTTCTTTTCATTAGTGTTAAAAAGTAAGATTAACAGGTTGATTGTTTCTGATGGTACATCTTAATAAATCAGACGGCAAAAGTCAAGGGAATTTCCAGGAATTTTTCTTTTTTTCGGGGATTATGTCTTATATTTACTATTTTTGTAATTGTGATTGAGTTTTTTGGATGCTATTTTATTGTTGTTTGATTGGGATTATTCCCCACTACCTGGTCAATCCACTGCAGATAGGGTGTGGCGCCGGCTTCCAGGGATATGGCGATCACCTCCGGGATTTCATAGGAATGGATGGAGATTACTTTTTGGGTCAGGTTTTCCAGGTGTTCAGCTCGGGTTTTGACCAGCAGCAAGTCTTCGGTATCTTTTTCGATTTTTCCCTTCCAGGTGTAGATGGATTGAATGCCGCTTACGATGTTTACACATGCCGCCATGCCTTCCTTCACCAAGGTCTTCGCTATTTTTTCCGAATCGGATTCGGGAGCGGTGATCAGCACCAGCAAGTATTCTTTCATCATTATACCTTAGGAGTTTTTCATCGGTATCAGTTTCGGACAAGGTACGAAATAATTGTGTTGATGTCAAGGGTGATTAGCGGATTGTGGAGTGGAGTTGGGATTTTTCGTTGGCGGCGGAAAACGAAAAAAAGGCTTGACCCTTCGTGGTAGGTTTCGTATGTTTATAAATATAAAAATGGAATCTTCCGCCAGGTTACACTTCATTTGCTCCGAAGGAGTCCATTCGGAAAACCTGGCGGGAACAAAGTTGACTGATATTATATGGATCTAATTCGAGGGAATCAAATTGAGTAAAATCGTACAGTGTTCCCAGTGTGGTAATCCGGTGCATGTGTTTCGTAATCCGGTGCCTACGGTGGATGTTATCATTGAATTACCACGTAGGGTACTGCTGATCAAGCGACAAAACCCACCCCACGGGTGGGCGCTTCCCGGAGGGTTTGTGGATTACGGGGAAACTGTCGAGGACACCATCGTGCGTGAAGCCAAGGAGGAAACCGGATTGGATGTGACCGACGTGCGCCAGTTTCACTGCTATTCTCATCCCGATCGGGATCCTCGTCAGCATACGGTAACCATTGTCTTTACCGCTAAGGCTTTCGGGGAATTACGAGCGTCGGACGATGCGTCGGACGCTAAGTATTTTGCTTGGGACGAGTTGCCTGAGGAAATGGCATTCGATCACCGGCAGATATTGGAGGATTATCAGAGCGACCGATGGGGAAGCAGTTGAAATTTTTAGTGGATGATACGCTCCGGGGTTTGGCGAAGAAGCTGCGCATGATCGGGTACGATACGGTGGAGCGGGAAGGGTCGTCATGGTGGGTGGCTTTGGCTAAGGCGAAGCATGAGGAACGGGTGGTGGTGACGCTCAAGCAGGATCTACGAACGCCGCCGGATGTGGAAATGTGGGTGGTGGATTCGGAACAGACCAATCAGCAGGTGCAGGAGATATTGGAGAGGATTTCGCCGGATGCCGATTCGCCGGAACCTTTGAGCCGGTGTTTAGTATGTAATCAGGAGGTGGAGGAGATATCGGCGGAAGCAGCACGTCCCCAGGTGCCTCCATTGGTGGCTCAGACCCATTCGAATTTTTGCCGATGTCCGGATTGCGGGCGAATTTATTGGGCTGGCAGTCATTTCCATAAGATAAGGGCATGGATGGAACGGTGGGGGATTAACGAAAAGTTGGGTGTGATTTTAACGAGTCCGCCGGATGATTAGGAAATAACAGGAAAGGAACGAGGTGCGAACAACCTGGTTAACAACCCGTCAATTGGCGTTAGTGGCGATTTACTCCGGATTATGGGCGGCAGTGGAATTTTTCTTAGGAACGCTTTTGGTAGTGATTAATATGCCCTTTCGGGGTGCGTTCCTGACCGCTATTGCGTTAGTGATTATCACTGCAGTGCGCCGGATGGTTCCGAAGAAGGGGACTGCTTTGGCGATGGGAATTATTGTGGCAGCGATTCGGGTGATTTTGGGTGGTCCGAAAATTTTAACCATTGCGCCGGCGTTGGTGATTGAAGCGACGCTGATTGAAGCAGCTTTTCTGTGGTCTCCGGGCGGTGTTGGAGAACTTACCAGGCTTAAATGCGTAGCGGCGGGGATCCTTTCCATTACTTATTCTTTTTTACATACTATTTTGATGGTGGGAATACTTACCGGATTAAGGAAACAACATTTCGCGGTGGGGATCGAATATCTCAGGCAGCTGCAATTCGGATTTTTATCGCTGTGGTTGGTTTTCTTTTTTTTGTTACTGGCGCATACAATTTTGGGTGCAGGTGCAGGATTAATTAGTTTCAGAATGACGAGTGGAATTACCGCGCGAAAATAGGTTAAATAATTTTTTAAAATACGGGAACTTTGGTTATAAACAATGGTATAATTGGTAGAATAAACGAGAGGAGATAGATAGAAAACGCACATAGAGTCGATGAATTTGGAGCGAAGAAGGAAGGTGATGTTCATGAAGCACAGCAAGCCGCTCCAGACGACTTCGAAGCGTGTTGGTAGATCAGAAAAACAACAATTGCAATGCATTCAGTGTCATGATAATTTTAGTTGGCTGTCGGTTGAAAGTTTGTGCTGGGAATGTTTGAAGCGAGCGATGAAAGGTAAGAAAGACTATTGGATACATGTTTCACAAGAAATACAGAATACGGAGAACACAGTTTTTAACGTATGGCAGCCTTCTCCTAGGACTCACTGAGTGTGCCGACGCGCACTGAGTCGCATGGAATAATAAAACAGAAATAAGCCCCCCTCCATAACATCTCAACTTGCCCGGAATCATCCCGCCCGACGGCGGGATGATTCTTTTTATCACTGCACGATATTTTACGGAAATCTATCCAATCCGTGACTCGAAATCCTTGACTTTTACCGTATCCCAACGTATATTAAATGTTACAGAAAACTACTTTGTGAAATCATCAATTGGTAGGTGTTTTTCATGATTCAGAATCGGACAGGTTGTTATTTGTATTTGTTATGGGTGGTGTTGCTGATGGTTCCGGCGGGGATTTTCGCTTCCGGGGTGCAGGAACAGGCGTTGGAAGTGGTTCCAGAAGGGTTACGGGCGAAGGTCGGTGAGGTGTTGTCGACGGCTGGGAGTAACGGCGATTCGTTGGCGCAGGTGGTGTTGGAATTGGATGGGGAAGAAGAGATCGCTGCCGCGGCGTTTCTGTTAGCCAATTTGTCCAGGGTGGATCGGGTAAGCTTAAGTCCAAGTACACTGAAGCAACATGTACAGTTTGCGGTGCAGGCACGGCGGGAGTTTCCCTGGGGTAGAGAGATTTCCGATGAGTTGTTTTTAGGATACGTGGTTCCGCATCGGGTGGCGCAGGAACCGCTGCAGGATTGGCGAGAACCGTTTTATGAGGGACTTAAGGATCGTGTGGCGTCGTGTTCGACGGCGACGGAAGCTGCATTGGAAATCAATCGCTGGTGTCATGAGTCAGTTACATATCAGCCGACTGATTGGCGGGATATGGGACCGTTGACCACCTGGAAGGCGGGATTGGGGCGGTGCGAGGAGGAGATGATATTCAGTATTTGTGCGGCTCGGTCGGTGGGTATTCCGGCGCGATCCTGTTATACACCGGCATGGGGATTTCAGGATGACAATCATGCCTGGGTGGAGGTATGGACGGATGGGGATTGGCGTTATTTGGGAGCATGCGAACCCGCCAGCGAATTGAATAAGGCGTGGTTTAGTAACGCTACCAAGCGGGCTGCATTGGTGTTGTCGGTGGGATATGGATCGTTTCCGGAAGGGGAAGGCAGCGGGGAACCGGTGTACCGGAAGGGGGATAATTACACTATTGTCAACTCCACCGGTGTTTATACCGACACGGTGGCGCTCAGGTTCGAATTGAGGTTTCCGGATGGGACGCCGGCTGACAGTATGAATATTTGGGCGGGTGTGTTTACCTATGGGGCGATTCGTCCGTTAGCGCGGATTCCTACCGATTCGATGGGGATTGGGAAGTGTGTGTTCGGGGCGACCGATTTGACGGTGTCAGCGGGAAATGATTCGTTGGGAGTGTTTCGGGTGCTCAGGATTCGTCCCGAAATGGACCGGACGATTCAGTTAGTGTTGGGGGATGATTATGTGCCCGACACGGAGATAATGCTCCATCATCCAACTAAGGATGTGCCGGAACAAGAAGGTGAATCCATGACCGAACAGGATTCCCTGCAGCAGGTTATTGCCAAGTTAGAAGGGAAGTTACGTGATGCGGGTCGGCGGGAATACGAGCTGGAACAACGCGCTATGAATCCGGAACTTGCAGCGCTTAGCGACCGATTCGATGACCGATGGTCGAGGGTTACCGAGGTGCTGAACGATGCGCGTGGGAATTGGCAGGAATTGGCTGGGGTGGTCGAGAAATGCGACAGCGTTTATTTGGATGATCTGCTGTGGGTGCTGGATGATATGTCGCAAAAGGATCGATGGGAAATAACCGGCGAGGTGCTGGGGGAACATTTTCATTACGGGGAATTGGTGCGGGATTATTACCAGGAGACGGTTCCGGACAGCGTGTATCGACAACATGTGCTGCCGGTTATCATCGACCGGGAACCGCCGTTGGCGTGGCGGAAAGCGCTGTATGAGGAGCTTCGTCACTTGCGGGAGGCGTCAATAGAAAGTACTGCGGAGGCGGTGAATCAGTGGTTGGCGGATCGAGTTGAGGAAATCGAAGAGCGGACTCCGTTTCGACATCGAGCGACACCGATTGAGGTGTTGTGGAAAGGGGGAGGCGATAAGCGTGACCTGGCGGTAATGGCGGTGGGGTGTTTACGGGCAGTAGGGATACCGGCACGGGTGGCACAGGGTGACCGGTGGGCGGAATGGTTCGATGGTCAAGATTTTATGCCATTGTATCCGTTGGAACCGGATCGGTTGGGAGATACGGAAAAGGATTCCGATTCGGAACAGGTGTATCGGGAAGAAGGCACGGTGGCATTGACGTTTTTGCAGGCGGATACAGTTACAACCAAGCCGGAATTCGAGAAGGATTTTACGTTGAGCCGGTGGGAGGATGGTTTCTTTTGGGCGGACTTTCGCGAAGGAGAATACCAGGACAGCAGCTACTATTTGACGGTGGAATCGGGAGACTGGCTGTTGACATTCGGTCGTAGAAAAAAGCCTGAGGAGACCTTTGTTCGCACCATGATGGTTAGTGTGGCGCCATCGGATACATTAGATATCACGTTGGTGACGGATATGCCGGAGGAGTAGTATATAAAATTAATTTTGTCCTCCCAAAGGTGTGGTTCATCTGATTCTTGTGGTTCTTTAGTTATGCGCTTAGGTTTTTCGACCGACTCATTATTGCTGCCATTCAGTAAAATAAGAGTTGGCACAAATACATCTCGCCCTGTTAGATTGACATAAGATCTCTTACTTTAGCAATAAGGCTTTTTGGTTAAATTCTTTGCCGCTGGAGATTAGCCGGATGATATATACACCGGAAGCACATGTGGTTGCATCCCACTGGATTTTATGTGCGCCTGGAGAAAGAGGGGGGAAATCAAATTG
>CBDVBD010000089.1:0-12686 GCA_965372135.1 uncultured bacterium
AACATTTGTCATCGGTCCGTATGGGTTTATCAACCGGAAGGGGTGCCGCATATTGTGAATTTTTGGGCGGAAATGTGCCGGCAAGGTGTGGTTCTGATTACGCCCAGCCGTTGTGAACATTTGACTTTTCCGGAATTACCGGATCGGGTTCGGGAACTATTCGGAATTGGGTTTGGGGGATTAAAGATCGGGCTGCATCCGTTTTCCGGGAATCCGATCAGGAATTGGATGTTGGGGCGGTGGGCATTATTAGGCAAGGAATTGATCGGGAAATATGGCGCGCATTTAGTGATAACCGGCGGCGCTGCTGATAAGGAAGGCGCGGAATGGTTAAAGGGTGCAATCGGGGAAGGATGCACAATCGCTGCTGGGAGGGTGTCATTGGTGGATACCTGGACAGCGTTAAGGGAGCTTGATTTGGTGATTAGTGTGGATACCGGAATGATTCATATGTCTGCTGCGGTGGGAGTGCCGGTGATTTCGTTGTTCGGACCAGGGGATCCGGCTATCTGGGGTCCCATGGGACAACTTGATCGAGTGATACAGAGATTTCTGAAATGTCAACGATGTAAGGGCGGGCGGTGTGTCCAGCCCAGAGTATATTGCATGGAGGCAATTTCGGTCGATGATGTGATGGTAAAAGCTGGTGATATACTTCCGAGTAACTCCGATGTGATGACTACTACCGAATACGAAGCCGGATAGGGTTTCGATATGAACAGTGGAATTTTTAGAACATGTTGGCGGGGAATTCGACCGGTCGTTAGGATTCTGGTTCGGAAGTATGATGGACTTCCGAGTGGTTTTCAGCTTCGGAAGATTTTAGCGATTCGGATTCATGGCGCCGGGGATGTGTTGTTGACCACACCAGCCATTCGTGCGCTTCGAGGGCGTTTTCCGGATGCGGAAATTCATTATTTAACGGGGGAACAGGCGGCCGAGGTGCTGCGGAGTAATCCCGATATCGATCGGGTGGTGCCGGTATTGGAGCCGGTGTTGTTTTCTCGGTCGGTCGGGAAGATGATACCGGTTATTCGGGAGTTGCGCCGGCAGCATTATGACATGGCAGTGATTTTCAGCCGGTCTGCCGGTCTGCATGCGTTTGTGAAGGCGTGTGGCATTCGGTTTCGTGTGGGGATTGACAAGCAGGGCAGCGGTGCGTTATTGCATCTACCTGTGATATTGAAAAGCGAGGTCTGCTATGAGGCGTTGGATTATTTAGAGGTGGTAAGAGCGGTAGGCGGTTCAGAGGCTGGAATGGATTTACGACTTGATGTGCCTGTCGATGATGTCAATATTTCTTTCGGGAGTTTAACTGATGCCGGATTGGATCCGGAAGCAGGATTTGGGGTGATGGCGGTGGGTGGGGGGCGTAATCCTGGATGGGATGTGCCTCAGAAGCGATGGTCGATTACCAATTTTGCTGCAATAGCGCAAGATATTGATATTCCGTGGGTTGTAGTAGGTGATGAGTATGACCGTCAAGAGGTGGAATCGTGTTTTCCGGACAAGGAGGGTGTGATCAACCTGTGCGGTGGGTTAACTTTGATGCAGTCTGCGGCGTTGATTCAACACGCCGGGATTCTGTTGACCAATGACACGGTGGCGTTACATTTCGGGGTGGCATTGGGGACCAGGATGGTTGCATTGTTCGGACCGACTCATCCTAAGGCGCTGCTGCCGGATGGGATTAAGAATATCACGGTTTTACAGGGGAAGCTGCCGTGTGTGCCGTGTTTTTGGCAGGGAATGGAGGAGCATGTGTCGAATTTTGGGGATGCGAATTTTCCTGGGTGTGCACATGGGAAAACCGGATCGCCGTGTTTGAATACCGTGACGGTTTCCGAGGTGGTCTCTGTCATCGAGTCGATATTGAATAAGTCAGAAGTGGGCAACCTTTGACATTACAGTCACATAGAGATACGACCAATCGATGCCGCTGGTCGGTGGTAGTGCCGGCGTATAACGCGGATGGGAATATTGTCTCGTTGCTGACTGCGTTGGAACATCAGGACGTGCCTCGGGACCAGTACCAGATTATCGTAGTGGATGACGGGTCGGATGATGGGACGGCGGAATTAGTCTCATCGTTTCCTGATGTGGTTTTGTTAAAGCAGCGAAACCGGGGACCGGCGTCGGCACGTAATTATGGGGCACGGGAGGCGCAGGGCGGGGTGGTGGTATTTACCGACAGCGATTGTGTGCCCAATGCTGATTGGCTGCGGCAGATGGTTGCGCCCATGAGTGATTCGGCGGTTGTCGGTGTCAAAGGCGTGTACCGCACCAGACAATCGTCCTTGATCGCAACATTTATCCAGGCGGAATATGAGGGTAAATATCGCCGGATGGCACGGCAGGATTCTATCGATTTTATCGATACCTATTCGGCGGCATACCGTCGGGATCTGTTCTTGAAGTATCATGGATTCGATGAGGATTTTCCGGTGGCATCTGCGGAAGATGTGGAATTCAGTTTCCGGTTGGCGGAAGATGGTTTGCAGATGGTATTTAACCCGGATGCGGTGGTTTATCATCATTTTGAGGATACGTTGTGGGGATATATTGGCAAGAAACTCAAGAACGGATTCTGGCGGCTGGTGGCGGTGTCGCGGCATCCTGGAAAGGTGTTCCGGGATTCGCACACGCCGCAGGTGCAGAAATTTCAGATATTGTTGATGTTCAGCGGGATATTATGTGCGTTGGTTGGGTTGTATCAACCGGCGGTGCTGTGGGGGGCGGTGTTGGCGTTGGTATTACATCAACTATCCAGTCTTCCGTTTCAAGTGCGGTTGTTCCGGCGTGACCGGATGTTATCCTTGGTGTCATTGTTATTGGTGCCGTTAAGGTCGTTTTGTATCGGATTGGGGTTGATTGGAGGGGGGATTGCGATGGTGTTGGGCTGGAGGCGACATGGGAGGTGATAACCAGGAACGTGTCGTCACACATTGGCTCGATAAGCTGCCAGCGGTATTTATATTCTGCTGGACGTTAGCAGCGCCGGTGTCGATTGCGGTATCCCAGGTGTTTATAGGGTTGGCGTTTGCCGCGGTGGTGATTCGGTTGGTCATATCCCGTTTCCGGACGGGATTTTTTGCTCAAAATAAGCTGTTGCTGGTGGGGATTTGTGTTTGGTTGCTGTCTCAGATTCCCTCGGTACTGTTGTCACCGGATTCTGCTGTTTCCTGGCGGGGATTGGGAGAATCGGATTGGCTGATTCTGCTGTGTTTAGCGGTGGTGTTTTCGGTGCCATCGGAAAAGTGGGTGGTTCGATGGTTAGTCGGGTTGGGGTTGTCCTGTTCGATTGCGGCAGTTTATGCGGTATGGCAGCATTTTCAGGGGTGGGATTTGGTACGGAATGAGGTGTTGATCGGGATGGGAGTGTTTTTCCGCGGGGAAGGTTTTTTGGGATTTTACTTGACGTTTGCCGGGGTACAGTTGGCGGTATTTGGAATGCTGGTAACGGTGTTGGTGTCCAGGCTATCCGGTAAGATAAGGTGGTATTGGGTGGTGTTTTCGGTATTGATCGCATTGTCGTTATGGGCGACTTATGCACGGGGAGCGTGGGTGGGAGCGGTGATTGGCTTATTGGTTTTGGGATTCGGGACTGGGGGATGGAAACGGGGATTAACATGGCTGGGGGCGATGATTGGAGTGGTGGTTTTAGTCGTGTTGTTGGTGCCGGAGACCGGTGGCAGGATTGGGAGTTTGCTGCAATTGGGGGATTCCGGCAGGGGAGCTTTGTGGCAGGGTGCGTTGCAGATGGCTGGGGATCACCCGTTAACAGGGATTGGAATCGGGCGGTTTCAGGAGGTGTTTCCCAGCGTGTTTACCGGAGGGGTGTATGTAGATAGCTACTGCCATGCCCACAGCGATCCGTTGAACCGGTTGGCGGAAACCGGAGTTATTGGGGTGATGGGAGCGTTGGTACTTTGGGGGATATTGGGATGGATGGGGTGGAGGATGTGGCGAGTTCAATCGTCCAACCTATATGTGGTAGTTGGGCGTGGTGCTGCGGTTGGGTTGTTGATGTTGTGGGTGGCGGGATGGAGTCAGTGTTATTATTCGGATGCGGAAGTGGGGGCAGTGTGGTGGTTTATGGTGGGTTTGCTGGGAGTGGCGTTTAGCTATGTATCTACTGGGGAATGACGGATGTTGACTGGGGACTTGCAATCGATGTTACAGGTATTGGTCGCGGAGTTCTTTGACCACTTTTGGGACAGCGATGATGTTGTTGATGACGTGACGCAGGTTGAAACTGACGTTTTTGACCACTTCGCGGTGTATCATCACGGTGGATAGGGCGATGGATACTACCACGGCGATGGCAGCGCCGATGGTTCCGATTAATGGGATTAACGCCAGGCAAAACGCGAGGTTGACGATGGTGGTTATCCAGCGGATGCGGAACACGGATTCAGGGAGATTCATGCCGGTCAAGAGCATGCTGCCGATGGCGGTGGGGGCGATGAAGAAGGCGTAGAACGCTAAGATACGTAGGATGGGGATGCTGTCGATGTAGCGTTCACCGTATATGATGAGGATGATGGGGTGTGCCAGGAGGATCATGGCGATGCCGAACGGAGCTAATAATAGGTAGGAAAACGCTAAGGTTTTTTCGTACACGGTGCCGATGTCGGCGATGCGGTTGTCGGCATGGAGACGGCTGATGCCGGGCAAGACGAGCAGCGCCACCATCTGCCGGAAAATCGAGAAGAATCGCCACAGGATTTTTGCCACGGTGTACACGGCTACTGCCACCGGGTTCAGGAACAGTCCGATCAGGAGAATATCGGCGCGTTCAGCGATTTCATTGGATATTCCGGTGCCTGCGGTGTATTTGCCGAAACTGGTGAGGCGTTTTAGGGTTTTAAAACTGAATTTGGGTTTCCAGGGAATTAGGTCGCGAGCTAAGATGAGTCCGGTGATGGAGGATGCGGCGAATGCCAAAGTAGTGACCAGGCACATGTCGCCGCCGGTGAGGAATCTGCCTTGGAGAGTGAAGATAATTACAAAGAGGATGGAGGCGGCGAAGTAAGTGACGTCGGTCCAGAAGACGTGTTTGATGCGGTAATTGGCGCGGAATAATTCCATAGTGTAGAAGCGGAATTCACCGGCTAATGCCATTAGGGGGATGTAGATTATCAACGGGATCATCTCCGTGCGGTGGAAGATAATCCCGATTTGATTTTTAAGGATTAGGCAGAGCAGCGCCAGGATAGCCAGTTGTAATACATGGAGTACGAATCCCATGGTGGGCAGAGTGCGGTCTTTGGGGGATTCGGACAGGAATTTGACCATGGGGACCAGGTGGAAGGAGGTGGACAGGTTGACCATCATCAAAGCCATACCCTGAACGAGGACGTACAATCCGTATTCCTCTTTGGGTAGCACCCGGATGATGAGGAGGATGGCTCCGATACTGTACCCCAGGGGCAAGGATTTATCGGCGAACGCCCAGGCGCCTTTGCTCAAGTGTTGGATTAAGCGCATGTGTTGTGATGCGGGGTGATGGTTGATTTTGTGTTGGAGGGAAAATACGGAATTTGGTGATAGGAATCAAGGGAAAGTGGAAGAAATATCTCACGCAAAGACGCAAAGAGCGCAGAGGAGATAAATCCGAAATCCTAAGCACTAAATCCGAAACAAATTCAAAATTCCAAATTCAAAATATGAAAAAAGAAACTTGCGCGCTGCCAGGAGCCTTCAACTGGCAGCTTTTTTTATTTCAATAGCACCATCTTATGGGTTAGGGTGTGGGCGGACGATGAGAAGGTGTAGAAGTAGATACCGGACGGTAGGTGAGTGGCGTCGAAAGTAGCGGTATGGTGTCCGGAAGTTAGACGGGTATCGATTAGTGTTGCTACCTTTTGACCCAGGATATTGTAGATTTTCAAACTTACATGAGTAGCGTAGGGGAGCTGGAAGGGGATGATAGTGATTGGGTTGAAGGGGTTGGGGTAGTTTTGGGATAGGCGGAATTCAGTGGGATGTGGGATTTCAAATGGGTCGGCAACAGATGATTGATCGTAGAAGAATGCGCCGATATCGGCGATGGTACTGTCGGGATCATAGGGATAAGTGGGATCGCCGGCATCGATGCAGGGGGAACCGGATTGGAGATGATAGTTCCCCATTGTGGTATCCTCAAAAAGGGGATCCAAAAGGATATTGTAGAATACATCACAAGAATCCCCATTAGTGTTAGTAGCAACAAGAACACCTAAATCTTCAGGGACCTCGCCTGTAAAGTTCCCGTTTTCGTTACTATTTACATCACAATGAGAAATCGAGACGTTGGTGGAATTGAAAAATCTGATCCCACCGTTGCCATGGTTTCCTTCCACAATGGTATTGGTGATTGTAATGCTGTCTGAGTACCAAATCGTGATTCCACCTGCGCCCGCGTCAGGGTAGCCAGAATTGTTCGTAATTGTGCAATGGTCAATAACGGCACTGGAATTATGTGCACAATAGATTCCGCCACCAGAAGCACCTGAGTTGCCGGTGATAAGACAATATTCAATGGTGGGACTGGAATGGTTTAGACAGTCAATCCCACCGCCGGTTGGGTGACCTCCATTGCCGGAGATTGTACAGTGGCTTATATAAGGATTAGAATGATCATCACATACAATGCCTCCACCTCCAGATCCTCCGGCATTGTTACTTATTTGGCAGTTTATAATCTTAGGACTTGAATACAATCCGCAGTAGATTCCGCCTCCAGACATCTCCCAATTGTGACAAATAGTGGAAGATTCAATTGTGGGATTTGAACTTGTGCACCAAATGCCATAAGGGCGATTATGAGAAATGTCACAGTTCCTGATTATTGGATGGGAATCGAGGCAATTTATTCCACCATAGTTGTTTATGGCATTCACAACGACGCAATGGTTTAGTATGCTACTATCCTGGGCCTCATAGAAGTATATCCCCATCCAGCCTTCTGTGGTATCATTTGCGGTAAATAGGATTGAATCATCTTCTGCCCCTATAGCAAATAGGTATCCGTTAACGAGTAAATAGTACCAACCTTGGAAGATGACTTCGACACCGGGATGGATGTTTAGGGTGGAGCCTGATTCGACAGTGATTTCGCCGTTGATGTTGTAGGGATTTCCGATGGCGAACCAGTCACCGGATACAGGTCCTGCCGGGATTTCGGTGGCGGATGATATGGAGATGATTAGGCAGGTGAGAATTACGGAAAGCAGAATTGAACGCAACATGAGTGGCTCCCTCTATTATTTAATGTCCACTGAGCATGCGGGGGATTTCCGGGGTATTAGTAATTTAGTAAAAAAGATGGGGAATGTCAAGGGGGAAATATGCACAATTTTGAATGCTGAATTTTAAATTTTGAATGTGAATGCGTTAGGTGCGTGCAAGCTACTGAAGGGCAAGCTCTTCGCGGGGATGACAGTAGTGGGGCGGGATGACAGTAGTTGGGCAGGATGATAGATGGTGAGATGCGGGATGGGCAACGATGCGTTTGACCCTTAGCCACATGGATGCGGAAGGTTGCTTCAATTCGCTCGCAATGACAGAAAGAGTTGGAATAAGAAATCTAAAAAAATACTTGACAATTAGATATTATATTGGTATATTAGTACCAGAATGCCAATATGGAATTTATCATGCATGGATTATTGAGAATTTCGGAAGCGGCGTCGATTGCTTTACATGCAATGGTGCTGCTTGCGACGGAGCCGGACCGATTGTTTTCCAACCGGGAAATCGCTTCCTTGCTAAAGGTGTCGGAGGCGCATCTGTCCAAGGTTCTACAGCGATTGAATAAGGCAGGTTATGTGTCTTCGATTCGGGGCGCCAAAGGTGGATTTAGGCTGCGGAACGGGAATGGAAACGTGTCAATGGGTGAAGTAATGACGGTGATCGATGGACCAATATCCAATTCGAACTGCTTGTACGAATCTGCGGTGTGTGACGGTACTAATTGTATTTTTGGGGATTTGTTGGAGGTGGTGAACCAACAGGTGAATTCCTATTTGATGAACACGAAACTTACAGAATTGTCAACCATATTTCAAAAGAGGTTTACGGATGCAGAGAGAAATAATCATCATTGACGAAGAAAAGTGCGACGGCTGCGGATTGTGCGTTCCGGCATGTCATGAAAGAGCGATCCAGATGGTCGATGGGAAAGCGAAGTTAGTGAGTGAAATTTACTGCGACGGGTTGGGCGACTGTCTTGGGGAATGCCCACAAGGAGCAATAACGATGGAGACAAGGGAGGCGGAAGATTTTAATGAAGCTGCGGTGGAACAGCATTTGGCGAAGTTAGAAGCGCAAGAAGCAGTTACCGAAGCAAAGCAGGTGGTGCAATCGCAGCCTGCATTTGGCGGTTGTCCCGGCTCGGCGGCACGTACAATAGAGAGGGAGGCTCCAGTTAGCACGGCAGTTCAGGAATCCGAATCTGCACCTTTGCAGTCTCATTTAGCCAATTGGCCGGTACAGATAATGCTGGCACCGGTGCAGGCACCGTATTTTCAGGGCGCGAAGTTATTAATTGCGGCGGATTGTGTCCCGTTTGCCTATGCGGATTTCCACCGGAAGTTCGTGGAAGGGCGGACGGTGATTGTGGGTTGTCCCAAGTTGGATGATGCGGAATTTTATATCGAAAAACTGACTAAGCTTTTTCAAGGTAACGACTTACAATCCATCGAACTACCGATCATGGAAGTGCCGTGCTGTTCCGGTTTGGTGCAAATTGTCCGGTCAGCGCTGGCTGCATCGGGGAAGAAGATTCCGTTGACGGTATCAGTGATTGGCATCCGTGGTGATTTGGGCGAAACCACGGAGTTTAATGTGTAAATAACTAATTTGGTGGGGGCAAAGATGAGTCGGGAACCATAAAGATTATCAATGGTTCCCGACTCTTTTTTTGGACTGCGCAGATATTTTGCTATATAATTTATAGTATTACTACCCATGAATTATCTTGACAAATGCATTGGGATTTGTTATCTTTGGGGAACAAATTCGTTTATTCATGGTCTGCTGCACGTTAGGTAGGAACACAAGGATAGCAATTTTGCCGGGATCGGGAATTCATCGCAGGATTTTTCAGAATCGGAATTTGACACTGCTGTGGCTGGGACAGATGTTCAGCCAGAGCGGGGACTCCATCTACCTGATCGGGCTCTTATGGCTGGTGTTGGAATTGTCGGGGTCGGAATCGGTGACGGGATTAGTGGCGATGTCATCGTACCTGCCGGCGGTGTTGTTTTCGTTGTTCGCCGGCGTGGCGGCTGACCGACGGGACCGGCGCCGGATTATGTTAAGCGCTGATGCGGCACGGGTGATTTTGGTGCTGATGGTGCCAGTTTCGGCGGCGGTGGGGGTGCTCAGTCCATTGTTTTTGGCGATCAATGCGTTTGCGATTGCGATTACCGCCACATTTTTCAATCCGGCACGGGATGCGATGGTTCCGCAGATTGTCCCAACGGAAGGGCTTTTGCGAGCCAATTCGCTGATTCAGACATCGTGGCAGTTTTCCCTGCTGTTAGGTCCGGCATTGGCAGGATTGCTGCTCCACTTAGTGGGGAAGATCCATCTGTTTAGCTTCAATTCGTTAGCGTATGTGGCGTCGTTTGGGTGTGTGCTGCTGATCAGCGTGGGAAAGCGTCAGGTTCGGGAGGTCAAGCGGGGTTTAGGATTGCGGGAAATTACCGAGGGATTGAAGTTCGTGGTGGGGCATCGGGTGATTTTCCCGTTGCTGCTGATTACCGTCGTCGATAACCTGTTTATCATGGGACCAGCGATAGTGGGAACGCCGGTGATGATCAAGCAGGATTTGGGGATGGGGGCGCAGTCCTATGCGTTGATCATGAGTTGTTATGCGGTGGGGATGTTGATCGGCACTGCCGGTATTCTTACGTTTGGGGGGCATTTCAAGAAGGGGCAATTGCTGCTGACCGGGATGGTGTTGGATGGGGTAACGTTTGTGCCGTTGTATTTCGTTAAGACGCTTCCGGCGATGGCGGCTGTAATCGTGATTCACTCGTTGGCGATTCCGTTGTTGACGGTGATGCGCACCTCGTTGATTCAGGATTTAGTGCCGAGGAATATGACCGGTCGGGTGTTTGCGTTGGTTAATTTGTCTGTGGTGGGAATGTCGGCGTTGTCGGCAGGAGCGGCTGGATTTGCGATTGCGGCAATGGGCGCGCCGATGGTGTTTATGTTGATTGGCTTTGGCGGGGGATTGTGCGGGGTGATTGGATTTGTTTTTGCCAAAGCGCTTCGTCAAGCTGCATAATCAAGATTTCTCATTTTCTTATTGACTTTGATTTTTAATTTGTTTATATTTGCATTGTGACGCAATTGTGCAAATAAGAGGATTTAATGAACGACAAGTGTGAGTGTTTGAATATCTCGGATGCGATGGAGCCGCGATTTTTTAAGGCGCTGTGTGATCCCAATCGGATTGCGATTCTTGTCCGATTATCGCAGTTATGTGCACCGTGCACGGTGAGTCAGATCACGGATTGTTGTTCGGTGGATATTTCTGTGGTGTCGCGGCATTTGGCGGTGCTCAGGGATGCGGGGATTTTGGAATCCCGGAAGCAGGGGAAAGAGGTGTACTATTCTGTGCGGTATAAGGAATTGGTTACGACATTGCGTTCGATGGCGGATGCGATTGAAGGGTGTTGTGTTCCTCAGGAAGAAAAGTAGGGAATTAGTTTTTCGATATTTCACTTGACATTCAGGAGTTCGAAATGACCGATCAGATTAAGATAGGAATCGAATATTGCGGGGAGTGAAACTATATACCAGAAGCCACCAGTTTGGCGGCTGCGATTAAGGACGAGTTTGACATAGAGGTTGGTTTGATCGAAGGGTACGGCGGGATTTTTCAGGTGGTTGTCAACGGGACGACTGTGTATGACAAAGCCGGGAAGCCCGGGAAGCCGGAACCACCAGTTCAAGAAATTCTTACGGAGATTCGGAAATGTATTCAGATGTAAATAACACTGACATCAATGATGACAACTCGTCATGTTGCGGTGACCAGGGAAGTCCGGAAGTTAGTTCGTGTTGTCAGCCTGCACCATCAGCCAGCCGCACCGGGAAATGGTTAAAGACGGTAATCTTTGCCGGGATAATAGTTGCAGCAGCAGTGATTGTGATAGTGGCACTGCTAAAACCCAGTAGTGGATGGGCATCATTGGAAAGTTTGGATGGGGCTTTTACCGATCACGAAGTAGTGTTTGTGGTACTTCCTGGGAAAGCGTCACAACCGTCGAAGAATTTAGCAGGAATGATGTCGGCGGTGATATCGGAAATTCAGGCAGATGGGGAGCAACCCGGAATAATGATGCTGCAGGAGGATGCCGCAGGGTATGCAGATGTTGTAGATCATTTTGGAATTAAGGAATATCCTGCGGTATTGGCATTGAAGAAGGGCTGCAATCAAGCGGTAGTGCAAGGGGATTTTTCTCAAGCAGATCTAATGCAAGCGTATCAAAAGGCGTGTCAGCCTTGTTTTGGATGTCCTGCGAGCTGTGAAACAGATAGGAGCGGATGTGCAGGAATGGGTAAATCAGGTTCTTAGTTCCGCTGAATTTAGTGCAATAATGCTCCCGGCGGCGTTTGTGCTTGGATTAATCGGTGCAGTGGGTTCGGCATGTAATATTGCGGTGTTTGCCGCAATTGCCGGATATTCGGGAAGCCGAGAATATCAACAACGCCGTGATGTGTACCTGACCAGTGTTTTTTTCTTGCTGGGAACCGTGGTTGCATTGGCGGCGTTAGGTGCGTTGGTGGGGTATTTCGGACAAGTATTGGGCGGTCAGTTAGGGCGGTATGGTAAAATATTCGCAGGATTTGTCGCCATACTGTTTGGGATATCGGTGTTAAACCTACTGCCGTTCCGTATGCCGTCGTTCGACTTTACTAAGAACCGACGAAAGTCCGGATTGATGGGGTCGGCGGTATTTGGATTTGCATTTGGAGGTGCGTCAGTTACGTGTACAATGGTTTGCTGTGGTGCAATGCTTCCAATCGTATTGGGAGTAGCAGCTATCAAGGGAAATGTAGTGTGGGGCGCGTTGATTATGGCAATGTTTGCGCTGGGATACAGCACTCCGTTTGTGTTGGCGATGTTCGGTGTTGGTTTGGGCAAAATATCTCTCTTGGCAAACAAACCAGCAAAACCGTTGCGGTATATTGGTGGTGTTTTGTTGATTGGGGCTGGTTTTTGGATTCTAACAACGATTTAGTACAGGTGCGAGGTGATGGAGTCGAATTCGGATAATTCCAGTTGTTGTTCGCCCGTTGATACGGAGCAGGAGATTTCCTCTAACAGTGTAAATGAGACGTCTCAATCCCAACGGGTGTTGGGGATGGCGGATGCGCCATGGCTCACGGGGACGGTTCAGACTCCGGCGGGTCAAGTCCCCAAGGTGGCTACCAGGATCACATTCGGGAATCGGTTGGGAACGTGGAAGGTACGGTGGGGGATTGGGCGGATGCGGTTTCGTGTGGAACCGGGATTGTATGCGGTGGGGAATCCGACGGCGGAATCATTGGTGATGGTAACGGCAAATTTCAAGTTGAGTTTCGACCGGCTGCGGTCGAGTTTGGATGGGATCGACGCCTGGATTATGGTACTGGATACCAAGGGGATTAATGTGTGGTGTGCGGCGGGGAAGGGGACGTTCGGG
>CBDVBD010000090.1:0-12668 GCA_965372135.1 uncultured bacterium
AACAAGTGTAAACTATGTCATGAAACACTTGTAAACCATGTCATGATATCATACATCCTCACGTGACAGTCGAGATTCCGTCAGGTAGGGACTCTGGACGGCACCTAATAAAACCAACCGAAACCATGAAATACAAACTCGGCATTGATGTGGGGGGGACATTTACGGATTTTATCCTGATCTCCGAGACCGGCGATACCTCCATCCATAAAGTCCTGTCCACGCCGGAAGACCCGTCCATCGGCGTCCTATCAGGCATCCACGACCTTGCGGAGATCCTAAATGTGGAATTGCAGGAGTTAGTCCAAAGCATCGAAACCATCGTGCACGGCACCACCGTTTCCACCAATGCGCTGCTGACTCGGAAAGGCGCCAAGACTGCACTCATCACCACCATGGGCGTCCGCGATGCGTTGGAAATGCGGCGGGGAGTTCGGGAAGAACAATACAACAACCATTACCGGAACGTGACCCCCCTGATTCCAAGATATCTGCGGCTGACGGTGGACGAACGGATCGACGCTGACGGCAATATCCTGACACCGTTGGACGAGAGTGAAATACTTCCGATTATTGAGTTCCTGAAACAGGAAAAAGTGGAAGCGGTGGCGGTGTGTTTTATGAATGCATTTAAGAACAGCGTACATGAAGAACAAACTGCGAATTTCCTGAGGAAGCACCTTCCTTCCTGCTTTATCACCGCCTCTACTGAGGTGCTGCCCTCTATCAGGTTTTATGAACGTGTCAGTACCACCGCGGTCAACGCCTACATTGGTCCGGTAGTTGCTAATTACCTGGGCAACCTCACCGATAAATTGGACGAAATAAACTTCACCGGCACCTTATTGATTATGCAGTCTAATGGCGGGGTGGTTACTCCCGATATTGTGAAGAAATCCCCTGCTGTTACCGTATTATCCGGACCAGCAGCAGCCCCCACTGCCGGCGCATTCTTCGCAAAATTATTGGGATACAAGGATTGTATCACCATCGATATGGGCGGTACCAGTTTCGACGCCAGTTTGGTGATCGACGGTCAGTGTGTCACCAGTACCAACGGCGAAATCAACCGGTACAAGATTGCTCTTCCCTCACTGGATATTGCCACGATTGGCGCTGGAGGTGGGAGTATCGGATGGATTAACAGCGGGGGACTTTTGCAAATGGGACCGCAGAGCGCCGGTGCTTTGCCCGGTCCAGTTTGTTATGACCGGGGAGGAACCGAACCCGCCTGCACCGACGCAAATCTGATTTTGGGATATTTAAATCCCGACTTCTTTGCCGGTGGGAAAATCAAATTGAATATGGAGCAAACGAAACGAATCACCACCGAACAACTTGCGTCTAAATTAGATCTTCCGCTTCTGGACACCGCGGTGGGAATGTACAAAATTATCAATACCAACATGGCGCAGGGGGTGCGGCAGGTGTCCATCGAACGGGGCTACGATCCCCGGGAAGCGTTGTTTATCGTGGCGGGCGGCGCCGGTCCCATGCATGCTGGTGAGATATGCAAGGAACTGGAAATTCCCATGTTCATCGTGCCCAACGTGGCTTCGATTTTCTGTGCAGCCGGGATGCTGTTGGGCGATTTAAAGCACGATTATATCCGCTCCTACATCACACCTTTCTCGAATATTGACCAGGAAAAATTCCTGAAGTTGTACCATCAGATGAAGGATACCGGCACCGATACTTTAAAGAAAGAAGGCATCTCCGAAAACAAAATCAAATACTATCCCATACTGGATCTTCGCTATGTGGGGCAGTATCACGAGGTGCAATTGTCCGTATCCTGGGAACATATCGAATCC
The DNA here is from genome assembly GCA_965372135.1 of uncultured bacterium. Lineage (GTDB taxonomy): Bacteria > Electryoneota > RPQS01 > CBDVBD01 > CBDVBD01 > CBDVBD01. The sequence goes on from CBDVBD010000090.1 coordinate 1,815, forward strand.
TTCAAACTCGACGATATAGGAAACGCTTTCCACAAAGAACACAACCGCTTGTTCGGATATTCGCTGGCTCAGGAAAAAACCGAAATCGAAGTAATCAACGTCCGCCTCCGAGCCATCGGTATCACGGAAAAACCGAAGTTCCTGAGTGGAACGGAACACTCCGTACCTTTGGAATCGGCGCATAAAGAAAGCCGGCAAGTGTATATCCCAGAAACGAATAAAACCCAAGAAATCCCTGTATACGATGGTGATCTGCCCTTGAACGGCAACACAATCACCGGTCCCGCAGTGATCGAAAAAGTCAACACATCCATCTTCGTCAGCGAATCCTATAACTGCCAGATCGATGACTACGGCAATTTCATTATCCACGACAAAAACGCATTTCCGGACGGGGTTCAAGCGAATTAAACACAGAATTGTGCCGTCACACGCCAACGAATCGCGATTCCTCGTGTGACGGAATCCAGGACAAGAAACCATGATCGATAAAATCCTTCTGTCAATCTTCCAACGATCCTTCAAAGCCATCACCGACGAGATGAGTATTTCGTTGACCCTGACCACCCGTTCGCCTATCCTGTGTGAAGCAAAGGATTTCGTTACGGGTTTGTATGATGCTCACGGACAGATGCTGGAACAGACGGAAAATCTGCCGATACTGTCGTTTTCATTGGGACCTGTGTGCAAGGAAATCATTAAATATTTTGGCGACGAGATCTATCCCGGCGATGTGATTATCCACAACGATGTGTTTTCCATGGGGAATCAGAACAACGACGTGGCGATTTTTAAGCCGATTTTCATTGATGATACATTGATTGGATGGTCTGCAGCCAAAGGACATCAGGCGGATATTGGAGGGGCGGTGCAGGGTGGATATAATCCGAATGCCACCGAAGTCTGGCAGGAGGCGCTTCGGATTCCGGCAGTCAAGTTATATGAAAAGGGGAAATTCCGAAAAGACGTCTGGAATTTGATTTTTGCCAATATTCGCTTGCAGATGGTGGAAGAAGACATCAAAGCCCAGATCGGAGCCTGCACGTTGGGAGAGCGGCGGCTGCAGGTGTTGGTTGAGAAGTACGGAATGGATAGTTTCGAAGCTCACAAACAGGAACTATTCAATTCCACCGAACGGATGATGCAAAAGGAGATTCAGAGCATCCCCAACGGCGTGTACAAAGGCGAAAGCAAAGTGTATTACGACGGCAGGCATCCGGGGACTGTGTTCACCGTACGGGTGAAGATTACGGTGGAAGATGAATCGATTACGTTCGATTTCTCCGAGACCTCTCCTCAGACTGATGGCTTTGTAAATGGCACATATACATCGACTTGTAGCGCCATTACATTAACTTTCCTGCAAATGGTCAATCCCAATATTCCGCACAACGAAGGGATGATCAAACCGTTGAAATACATCGTTCCGGTGGGGACGATTTTGAATGCGGCGTATCCGAAGGCGACGACTTTCGGTAATCATTTGTGTCCGCAGACGGCGGATTCGATTTTCAAGGCGTTGTCCAATGCGATTCCTGACCGGGTAACTGCTGGCTGGAATCATCTGTTGTGTTCGTTGTTCACAGGGATTCATCCCCGCACCGGTAGGAAATATGTCGATATCGGCTTCATGGGATTGAAAGGCGGTTCCGGGGCGTTGCAGGGGGATGATGGCTACGATCATATCGGGATGATCGATGCATCCGGTGGGGTATTGGATCAGGATTATGAAATGTACGAACAGCAAACCCCGCACCGGATTATCAAGCACGAATATCTGATGGATTCGGCAGGTGCCGGGAAATGGCGTGGCGGACTGGGAGTGGAAACCGAAATCCGAATTGGTGCAGATAAAACCACCATGGTGGTGTTCGGGGACGGCGACCAGGTGGCGCCTTATGGGCTGTTCGGAGGAAAAAGCAGTATTTTGAACAAGATTTCCTTGACCTATCCCGACGGCACCGAAAAAATCCCCATGAGCAAAGACCTGATCGAAGATATCCCGGAAGGCACCATCTACTACCAGATCGCTTCCGGCGGTGGCGGCTTTGGCAATCCCAAAGACCGCGATCATGAAAAAGTGTTGATGGATGTGAAGAATGGAGTCTGCTCGGCAGAATGTTCGAAAACGGATTATAATTTGGATAGATAGAACTCCAAATATTGAAATTCATAATATTAGGGGTGACGGTATTGAACGGAATTGGATTTTTCAAATCATTTGCTATTTTCGGCATCGCATCTATTGTATTGATCGTCGAAACCCAGTTTGTTATTCCATGTTTAAGTAAAATCACCGGGTGGGAAACAGTTATTTTATGGTTTATTGTCGCTGGGTTGGGTATATTCCTTCCACTACTAATTACTGCTCTTTTAATACTGAAAAAGGAAGGGCATCGATTAAATAAGCAGGTTTGGATCGAGCGCCTTCGTTTCAAGAAAATGACCGGAACGGATTGGCTGTGGTGTATTGGGGCGATGGTGGTGATTGGGATACTGAGCGCAGCTATCATTGAAGTTCTTAAGGTTTGTGTTGATGAAGTAAGCTTTCAGCCACCGTTCATGTCATTCGAACCATTGGCCAAAGGTCGTTACTGGATATTGTTGATTTGGCTACCATACTGGCTTTTGAATATAATGGGTGAAGAGGTTTTGTGGCGAGGTGTTTTACTGCCACGTCAGGAAATCGTATTCGGTAAATTCACCTGGTTGTATCATGGATTGTTTTGGGGTGTATTTCACATTGGATTTGGCTGGCAGCTATTGGTAACAGTAATCCCGATTTTGTTCATTCAATCCTATGTGGTTCAACGGCGGAAGAATAGCTGGACGGGGGTTGTTATTCATGCGGGCATCAATGGCCCCAGCTTCCTAGCAATATCGTTTGGTTTGATTTAATTGATATATTAAGAGATCAAAGATGTGAAGAATGGGGTGTGCTCAGAGGAAAGGCGAAAAGGATTATAGGTTCGAATTTAAAACTCGAAGTTAGAATATGATCTCATAATAACTTTTAATTAATGCTAGTAGGACGTTGCCTGCCAAGTTACACTTCGTTTGAAACCTAGCAGGAACAATCCCCTATAGCTTCGTTTCAGGATACATCAAAGTCATAAATTGGATATTCACATGATTTTGGAACTAAACAAGAGTTCCAGGCACCAAAAAATTGCAGGAGATTTTGGCGAGTCATTGGTGCTTTATTGGCTCTCAAAATACGGATTTGAATGTGCTATTGTCGATCACACTGGTATTGATATAATTGCACGGAATCCGCATACTGATGAGAAAATGGGAATTTCTGTTAAAAGTCGCAGTCGAAAGGCAGGCACCGAGGAAACCTCTCTCGACATTCCAAATAGGAATTTTCAGAAAGCTGAAGCCGCATGTAAAGCATTTGGCTGTGTGCCATATTTTGCATTAGTAATTGATGCAGGTGATACGATTCGTGCTTTCTTAGTTTCAATGGAACATCTACTGGAGATTAACCCCAAAGGAAAACGTGTAGTATGTTGGAAAATGAAAAAAAGAAACCTCAAACAATACTCCAGCGATCCTGAGATAATAGGGTTTATATTTAAAAGTAAAACTACGAATTGGTGGTAAAATCCTACAAATCGTCAAGGAATTCAATTACGAAATCTTTAAAAAGTGGATATTATGGATTTTGAACTAAACGACACACAAAAAGCCGTCCAGCAGACTTTTCGGAAGTTTGTAGATGAAAAAGTGAAGCCCAAGGCGGCGGAAATTGACGAGAACAAGGAATTTCCGCAGGAATTGTTCAAGGAAGTCGGTAAATTGGGCTTCTTCGGAATGCGATATCCGGAAGATGCCGGCGGCACCGGTATGGATATCATCTCGTACTGCCTGGCGTTGATCGAACTGGCGCGGGGTTCCATGTCCCTGGCGGCACCGTGCATGATGCAATCGCTGATGGGAACCTATTTTCTTCATCGCTTTGGCGATGAAGAAATCCGTGAAACCTACTTCAACCACGCGCTGGAAGGGAATAAAATCGGCGGCATCTGCATGACCGAACCCGATGCCGGCAGCGACTTGAATAGCATCACCACCCTCGCCAAAGTCTTCGATAATCATTACCTGTTAAGCGGACAGAAAACCTGGGTCACATCGGCGCCCTATGCCGATTTCTTTACCGTGTTTTCCCGCACCGATAACCACGAAAAACTGTCCATCTTTTGTGTGCCGGCGAATCTTGACGGCGTTCAGGTGGGGAAAAACATTGGCAAATTAGGGGTGTGCGGTTCGATCACCAGTGAAGTCACGTTCGATGAAGTGGCGCTTCCGACCAATTATTTGCTTGGCGTGATTGGCGAAGGGAATAAATACTTACGAGAAATCTTAGCGGAAATCCGAATCATGACTGCGGCTTTAGCGGTGGGTGTGGCGACGGCTGCTTTCGATGATGCCATTGAATACGCCAATACCCGTGTGCAGTTCGGTCGCCCGATCGGGAAATTTCAGGCGATCAGAATGAAGGCGGCAGATATGGCGGTGATGTTGGAAACCTCGAAACACATGCTGATGTATGTCGCCTGGATGAGCGATCAGGATTTGCCACGCATGAAAGAGGCGAATATGGTCAAGCTCTACGCTTCGGAATGCGCGAATTCAATTTGTGATGAAGCGTCGCGGATTTTGGCATCGTACGGATACGCCACGGAGTATCCAATACAGAGATACTGGCGGGATGCACGGTTTACACTGATTGGAGGCGGGACTTCGGAGATTTTGAAGATAAATATTGCCAGGGAGTTGGGACTTTAGGAATAATTTTGAATTTTGAGTGTTGAATTTTGAATTTGTTTCGAATTTCGATATTCGAATTTCGGATTTTAAATCTACAGGATAAATGATGAGCAACATAATCAGTTACGGCGTTTCGTTACCGCATTTCCGGATTGATAACCAGGTGCTACATCCGCAGAAGGGGAAAAGAAAAGGTAGCAGAACCGTTATTTTTTCTGATGAGGATGTGGTGACATTGGCGTTCGATGCCGCCTGTAAATGTTTGGATAACTTTGGTCAAATCGACAGTATTGACGCCGTGTTGTTTGCCTCCACCACTCCGGTTTTCAAGAACCGGTATCACGCGTCATTTTTAGCGGATATGCTCGATCTACCCAAAGGAATCCTGGCACTGGATTTCTGCGCTTCACCCCGATCGGGCACCGATGCGCTTCTTGTGGCAACGCATTTGCTGAGTTCGGGTAAATATCACAACATTTTAGTTATGGCTGCGGATACATACTTCCCTCCTATCGGCGACGAATTAAAGGTACCGTTCGGGCATGCCGGTTGTGCTTTGTTGTTGAGTAATCGGGAAGGGATGGCTGAGGTCAAATCAGCGGAAACCTACAGTAGCTTTATCGCGGAGGAGTTTGTTTACAAAAATAGTCCGATTCAACTGGATGCACGTTTCGGCAGGGAGGCTGGATTCAAGTCTAATCTTAGTCATGCATTGAGGGACTTTCTCGAAACTGTAAAATCTGAACCCCTGGATCATAATGCAGTTATATTAAACTCAGTATATGCCAGAGCTGCAGGTGGATTATTCGTAAAAGCTGGTTTCGATGCTGAAAAACAATTTTTCATGGACTCAATACAACCACAAATTGGTTATACCAGAGCCTGCCATGCACTGTTGTATTTGATTGACTGCCTCGAGAAAAATTCTGGAAAAATCCTATTCATCGATTACGGCAACGGAACCAATATCTTCCAGATAGAACAAACCGCTACACCGCCTGAAAACGGAAACGCTATTCAGACTCAGATCGAGAAATGCACATCAGTAGAGAGCTATCAGGACTACCTGTTGCTTGAAAAAGCTGGAAATGTGGATTCAAAAGCACCAAAACAGGACATACTTGCTTCCGATATGATGCTGGAACGCGAGAAAGAAAGTCTGATACACCTTATAGGATTCGAGTGCAAAAGCTGCAAATCGGTGTATTTTATTAAGTCGCAACGCTGTAATAACTGTGGGTGTGAAGAATTCACCTTAAAGAAGTTGGAGAAAACCGGTACAGTGTTTACGTTCACCAAGGAGTACTATTTCCCCAGTTCGTTCCCACCGGTGACTATGGTGGTGGTGGATTTGGACGGCGGTGGACGGGTCACGTTGCAGGTAACCGACCAGATGTATCCGCACCAAATGCCTGAAACACTGATGGGCGCCAAAGTGAATTTAGTGCTCAGGAAAATGATAGAAAATGATGTGAAGCCGAATTATTTTTGGAAATGCAGGTTAGTAAAATGACCACAACAAGTTTATTCAAAAGGTTACAATCATATCGACCTCGACCGGAAAGGGATTCTAAAGAGGACTTCTTTACCGAGGCATTATGTTATGTTCTTGAGAAAAATCCGAAAGTTCTGAAAAAGTATATTGAGTTTCTTCTGAAAAAAGAATTCCCAGAGGTCGATCAAGACAATATCACTATTGAGACTCAATGCCAGTTTGGAGGACGACCTGATGTGAGGATAAAGTTTAAGGATGACAATTATCTAATAATTTGCGAACATAAACTTGACGCTAAGGTAGATATTGAGCAATTGAAAAATTATGATAGTACCCTAAAAGGACAAAGAAAATGCTCCAAGCCCGTTATTAAGGGTGGTTGGTTAGTTCTTATTACTAAAAACTCTTATAGTCAAACCAGCATTGATGAGGAACGTGAGCAAGAGCCTGAATTACCCAAATATCTGATTAAATTCACCTGGCGGCAGATTTATCAGTTCATGTTGAATTGTAAAGAAGATAATTTGGTAGACGGAGCTTACAGGGAATTATTTAATGATTTCCTTAAATACATGAAGGAGTTAAAAATGAGTCCACCAGAAAAATTTACTGCAATGGAATTGGCGGAATTATGCCACATTCCCAACTTACTAAGATCGATAGATGAATGTTTTGGTGGGGAGGCATGGAAAGCATTTGAATGCCTTCCCAACCTGAGAAGACAGGCATATCAAGCTGAAGTCCAGCTACCGAAGCACGGTAGATGGACTTACAATAGAACCTTAGCTCAAGCTGATGATATGGGAGAACTTAAGGTGTATATGGGATTGTATCTCGATACTGGAAGTTTCAAAGATGGCTTTGGACTTGACGAAAATGATGGTGAATTTCCTGAATTGGTCATCTGGTTGGAAAGTCCACCAAAAAAATTGCGTAAAGAATATGTCAGTTATTGTGAAAAGCTTTCTAAGGAGCCTTATTTCTGGAAAAAAGTTACTATTATAAACTTATGGGCTATGGTTTATGTACACAAACCCATCACGGATTTCATAAAGGACGGTGAGAGGCAAATTGAGAAAATTCAGAATTGGTTTGCCAAACACTTACGTGAATTGAAAAAATTCTTGGAAGAAAATCCCATCGAAGAATGATTCTGCTGATAATGATAAGCAATCATTTGGAAGGGTACTTTTGCTGTGTAACAAGTACTAGGAATAGAAATGAAAAACCTAAAAAGCCCGAACATTGCCATCATCGGAGCTGGATCGACCAAATTCGGTGAGTTGTTCGATAAGAGTTATGATGACCTTGTCCGGGAGGCTGCCACTTTGGCGATGGATGATGCTGGTATCACTATGGATATGATCGATGCCGCCTGGCTCTCCACCGCGTTTCCCGAAATCGGAGTGTTCAAAGGCAGAAGCGGGATGGACCTGGCGGAACCGTTATCTATGTATAATATTCCCGTGACGCGGGTATCCAACTTTTGCGCCTCTGGTGGGGATGCGATTCGTAATGCGGTGAATGCACTGTTAGCGTACGATTGTGATATCGCGATGGCGTTGGGTGTCGAGAAACTACGGGATCGTTCCCCTCAGGACAGCATCATAAAGATGATGGTCGAAATGACCCATCCATATTATCAGAAAGGATTCACCGCCGCAGGGACGTTTGCCGTATTTGCCAATAAACATTTCCAGGAATATGGCGTAACCAGAGAGGATTTAGCACGGATTTCAGTGAAAAATCATCACAACGGTACGTTGAACGAGAAAGCCCATCACCGTCGGGAGTTCACGATTGAGCAAGTGTTGAAATCCCCGATGGTGGCGGAGCCGTTGACTGTAATGGATTGCTGCCCCACCACCGATGGTGCCAGTTGCGTAATAATGGTTCGCGCGGAAGATGTGGACACCACAAAGCAGGAACCAGCCTTCATCAAAGGATTGGGATTGAATGTCGCCACCGGATGGGATCTGCCGTTTTTCGATCCCAATTACGAATTCCTATCGTTTCAAGCCACTAAAAATGCCGCCAAAACCGCCTACGCTCAAGCTGGAATTACCGATCCGTTGAAGGAAATCGATGTGGCTGAAGTCCATGATTGCTTCTCCATCGTGGAATTGTTGACCTATGAAGATTTGGGTTTCTGCAAGCCGGGGGAAGCGAAGGATATGATTCGAGGCAATGCCACTGCACTGGAGGGTGAAATCCCAGTCAATGTTAGCGGCGGGTTGCTGTCATGTGGACATCCCGTGGGTGCGACTGGGATTCGTATGGTTATTGAAGTTACCGATCAAGTACGAGACAGGGCTGGCAAACGCCAGGTGGAGGGGGCAAAAATCGGTGTAACACAGAATATCGGCGGTCCCGGTGCGGTAGCTTCCGTCACAGTCATCAGCAATGAAATCTAAATAGGTCGAATAAATGGCATCGAAAAAGCTAAAAATATTACTTGGCAAACCTGGTCTGGATGGGCATGATGTGGGAGTAAAGGTCCTGGGACATGCCCTGGTGGATGCTGGATTCGAGATAGTGTATTCGGGTTTAAGAAAGTCCATTGAGGACATTGTGCAACAGGCTCATGATAATAAAGTGGACTTGATCGGGCTTTCTATCCTGTCCGGTACCCATTTGGTGTTATGCAAACAAATGAGTGCTGAGATGAAGAAAACTAAGAAAAAAATTCCCTGGATCGTTGGAGGGAATATCCCCGATGAGGATGTAAATGCAATTGTCGCAACCGGCGCAACTGCAGCTTTCCCCACCGGAACCACCATCGAAGAAGTGATCGACTATTGTAGCAAACTGGCTGAAAAATAATTTAGTGCCGTCAGGTGTCAACGAATCGCGATTCCTCACCTGACGGGGTGACTGTGCTGTCATGCATCCTCGTTTGAAAGTCCCTCTATTTCTGTCATTCTGAACGAAGTGAAGAATCTCATGTCAAATTCAACGAAAAAAGACCTTCCAAAAGTAATCCTGGAATCCGGCATTGAAGTCGAGCCCCTGTACACGGAGGACGATATCAAACGCACCGGATCGGCGGAGGATATCGGTAAACCCGGACAGTACCCGTTTACCCGGGGGATTCATGAGCTGATGTACCGCAAACGCCCATTTACCATGCGGCAATATGCCGGTTTTGGTACTCCCACAGAGACCCATGAGCGGTTTCTGTACCTGATCAGCCAGGGACAGACCGGCTTGAATGTGGCGTTTGACCTGCCCACCCAGACTGGGTTGGATTCCGATGATCCCAGAGCGGCTGGAGAAGTCGGTCGTGTAGGGATGTCGGTGGATACTTTGGCGGATTTTGAGGAGGTCTTCAAAGATATCGACCTGGATAAGATCACGGTATCATTAACCATAAATGGGTCAGCAATAGTATTGGTGGCAATGTATTTAGCAATGGCGGAAAAACACGGTTTCGATATCAGGAATTTGCGAGGAACCGCGCAAAACGACATTCTTAAAGAATTCATCGGAAGGGGAACCTGGATTTTTCCGGTGGATCCGTCGGTGAAAATGGTGGTGGATATCATCGAATATTGCGCCCATAATGTCCCCAAGTACAGCCCGGTCAGTGTGTGCGGGTATCATATCCGGGAATCGGGTGCCAACCCGGTGCAGGAAATGGCGTATGCGTTTTGCATCGCCAAAGCCTATACCGATGAAACCTTGAAACGGGGACTAACGATTGATGATTTTGCGTCGCGGCTGTCCTTCAATTTCGATATCCATGGCAATTTCTTCGAGCAGATTGCGAAATTTCGGGGAGCCCGGCGGTTGTGGGCGAAGATTGTAAAGGAACAGTATGGAGCCCAGAATGAAAAATCAGGATGGCTGAGGATGATTGCCGGCGGCGGTGGCGGCGGATTAACCAAAGAACAGCCGGAAAACAACATCATCCGAAGTGCATACTATGCATTAATAAGCGCCCTATCCGGCACTCAGACCATGGCGTTGTGTTCCTACGACGAGGCTTACACTATCCCGACAGAGAAAGCCGCTGAAATTTCGCTCAGGACGATGCAGATATTGATTCACGAAATGGGGATTTGTGACACGGTGGATCCGTTAGGGGGGTCATATTATATCGAGACCTTATCAAATCAAATGGAACAGGCGATTGTGAAGGTGATGGAAGAAGTTGACGCTAGGGGCGGAATCGTCAAAGCAATTGCGTCCGGTGAAATCCAGGAAGCGATTTCCCGACAGGCGTACCAACGGGAATTGGCGATCCAGAAAGGAGATGTCCCCAAGGTCGGCGTTAACATTTTCCGCAAGGACGAGGAAACCCGCACTGTTGAATTCCATCCTTACAACGAAGAAAATGCTAAAAAGCAGATTGATAGACTTCAGAAAGTGAAACAGGAACGCAATTCCTCGGAAGTGGAAAGAGCTTTAGCAAAGATCAAGAAAGATGCAGATGCAAATAAGAACCTAATGCCTTCGGTAATTGAAGCAGTCAAATCCTACGCCACAGTTGGCGAAATAACCCAGACTTTGAAAGAAATTTACGGAGAATACAAAGAACCAATCTATTTTTGACACCTACATAACGATATTCTAACTTTTATTGA
>CBDVBD010000091.1:0-12668 GCA_965372135.1 uncultured bacterium
TTATAAGTAGAAAAATCTGAAAAACATTTCCTCATGAAAAAAATGATACTTGTTTCAATGATTTGTCTTCTCTTTGGATGTACAAAAAAAACCGGGGTTCAAAAGGACTACCCAATTCAACCCGTTCCTTTCACCCGGGTAAAATTAACCGAAGGATTCTGGTATAACCGGACAGAAACTAACCGGAAAGTTACCATCCCTTATAATTTTAAGAAATGTGAAGAAACGGGACGTATCAGCAATTTTGCCAAAGCAGGTGGTTTGGAAGAAGGAGAATTCGAAGGCAAATATTATAACGATTCCGATGTATTTAAAGTGATTGAAAATGCCCATTCAGCCAATGAAAAATGATCGTGCAATGCCACATCGTGCACCCGGATCACAGAAGAGTTCCTGCGGGCCTAAAAAACGTGGTTCGGTGCGCCGTCAAAGCTGTTGAGAACATCAACCACCATATTACTGTAATATTATGTGACGACCCGTTCATTCGAAAGTTGAATCAGAAATTCATGGGAAAAGATCAATCGACGGATGTCCTGAGCTTTGATATGTCGGATGCGTCCGCCGATTCAACCATCGGTGAAGTATATGTAAATCTTGATCGTACTCGTAAACAGGCGCTGGAATTCGGCATAACGTTTTGGAATGAACTGGTGCGATTGGTAATTCATGGTCTCTTACACTTGTATGGCTATGATGACCAGGATCCCAATTCCCGAAATCGGATGATCCAACGGCAGGAAGAACTGGTAATATCCTGCTTTCGTCCCTTACATTGGTAATTGCCATAACTGTCTGAAGCTAAAAAATCCTGAAATTCTTCAATGAATAACTAAACCATTTTAAGGAGGTGGATGTCTCTGTGGATGATGTAGAGTTATGGGGGAGTTTGATCGCGTTTCTGATCCTGCTGATCCTGTCGGCATTCTTTTCCGGATCGGAAACTGCGTTCTTTTCCCTTTCACGAGCGGAGGTGGAAAGCCTTCGGAAAAAAAGCGGTGGTAAAGGAACGCTTGCCAAACTCCTCGAAAAACCCAAACGACTACTGATCACCATCCTTACTGGAAACACCATTGTCAATATCGCTGCAGCCTCTTTAGCCGCCATCTTTGTGCACAACATCTGTCAGCGCGTCAATTTTCCGGAGACCTTGGGATTGATCTTGGAAATAGTGGTCGTGTCTTTCTTAATCCTGCTCTTGGGCGAAATAACCCCTAAATTCATCGCTGTTAAAAATGCCCAGATGGTATCCCAACGAGTCTCAACTCCAATCCGCGGATTCCAACTCCTATTTAGTCCACTGGTATCCTTGTTTTCAGCTATCACTACCGTGGTGTCGAAAACACTGGGTGTGGAAAAACGGCGCATATTCATTACCGAAGATGAAATCAAAACCTTGGTGGAAGTGGGGCAGGAACACGGTGAACTGGAAGAAGACGAGAAAGAGATGATTACTTCCATCTTCGAATTCGGGGAAACTGCTATCAGGGAAGTCATGGTGCCCCGCATCGATATGGTGGTGATCGAACAGGAAACCCCCATGGAAGAAGTAGTCACCATTATTCGCGAAAAAGGACATTCTCGCATCCCGGTATACAAAGAGCGTGTGGATAATATCATCGGCATTCTCTACGCAAAAGATATCCTATCCTACCTCGCTCACAAACAATCCGAACACATGTCCAAACTGGTTCGGGAGGCGCATTTCGTCCCCGAAAGCAAGAAAATCGATGAAATGCTGCGCGAATTCCAAGCGGAAAAAGTCCACATGGCAATTGTCGTCGATGAATACGGCGGAACCGCAGGGCTTGTCACCCTCGAAGATGTCCTGGAGGAAATCGTAGGTGAGATCCAGGATGAGTTCGATAAAGAACTTCCCCTATGGGAAAAATCTGAAGACGGCACCCTGGAAGTCGAAGCCAAAATTGACCTGGACGAATTAAATGAAATCATGGAAGAGGATGTATTTCCAACCTCCGAAGAATACGAGACTCTGGGCGGATTCGTCTTCCACCTGACCGGTAATGTCCCCAAAGCTGGGGAAACCCTGGAGTTCGAAAACTACCGATTGGAGGTCAAAGAGGCTAGTAACAGGCGGGTTGGCAAGGTGCGCATCACAAAATTACCCCCCACGGACGAAGAAGAATCTGAAAACTAATAATAATGAAAGAGGTCAAAAGTCGTGAGTAACGTAAGGGAAAAAATGGCAGTGACCCTATGGAGAATGAAAAGCCTTCGGTGGAAAGACGATCCGTTTTCCCTGCCTGAAACTCTCCAAGATCCCCGATCCATGCTTGTGACCATGCCCTTCGATTCCCGGGAATTCGAAATGGCAAATGAAGCGCTGGATCGCATCGATAACGTCTTCCCCCGCACCAAAATCAGCGTATGCCTCAACGAAACCTTCAGCACCTGGATTCCACGGATGTTAATCCAACGCAGCATTATAGTCAACCCAAGTGATTTCAATGTATTGGGCTTCCCAAAATCATCCTTGGTTAACAAAGTAAAAGCTCAGAAAAGTGACGTCGCAATCGACCTGAACCCCGACTTCCATTTCGGATATGCCACCTTGTGCATGCTGAGTGGAGCCCGGGTTCGTGTGGCGTTGGAAAAACCATTCTGCCACCTCTTCTTCAACTTCGTTGTCTGCAGTGACGCCAGCAACAAACTGCGCCACCGTTACGATTCACTGGTGAAATATTTCGTCCCAACCTCCTTAATGCCGGAAGAGAATTCCGATATCTTCTAAACAGATGCGATGAGTCTCCTAACACAATTACCGTCATTGTTATATGCCGTGCGACGACCATCTCGGTACATCGGATGCGAATGGAATCAGACCGTCAAAGACCCAAATACGGTTGACCTTAACATCGTCTTGGCTTTCCCCGACGGATACGAAATCGGAATGTCTTACCCCGGCTATCAAATCCTGTATCATATCCTGAACCGAAGGCGGGACGTCAATTGCGAAAGGGTGTACGCACCGTTCCCTGACATGGAAAAAGCCTTAAGGGATAAGCAATTATCCCTTTTTTCATTGGAAAACTACCGACCGATATCCGACTTCGACCTCATCGGCTTTACTTTGCAATACGAGTTACATGCCACCAATCTCTTAACCATGCTCGACCTGGCTGGTATCCCGTTGTGGTCGTCCGAACGTAATGATACCCATCCCCTAATCATCGCCGGCGGACCCTGTGCCTTCAACCCCGAACCCATAGCCCCCTTTCTGGATGCCCTACTTTTAGGGGATGGCGAAGAAACCATCCACACCATCATCGATACCATCATCGACGGAAAACGGAATCGTCTGTCCAAAGATGAGTTATTAAAAACCCTTGCCCAAATTCCAGGAGTATATATACCTCAACATTACCACCCGAAATATTCCAATGGTACATTTTCCGATATCGATGCCGACGCCGATTTCCCCATGCCTGTGGTCGGCACTTACGTAAAAGAACTAATCCCCGAAAACTATCCCGACAAACCATTGGTCCCTGTGTCCGAGGTTTCCCATAACCGGCTGCAAATCGAAATTATGCGCGGCTGCACCAGAGGATGTCGATTCTGCCACGCCGGAACAATCTACAGACCACTTCGGGAACGCGCGATAAATTCGATAGTCAATCAAACCGCTGTCACTCTAAACGAAACTGGCTTCGAGGAAATGTCCCTGGTTTCGCTTTCTACCTCCGACTACAGCCGGTTAGATCCGCTATTGAACGAACTCGATAGCGTAATAACACCACGCCGGGTGTCCCTGTCTTTCCCTTCGCTCAGACCGGACACCTTCACCGATGCCATGGCGCTGCGTGCCTCAGCCGGCAGAACCGGCGGAATCACCTTTGCCCCCGAGGCTGCCACCGACCGTTTAAGAGCAGTTATCAATAAGCCGGGGGATAACCAAGACCTTTTCCGAGCCTGCACCATCGCATTAAAACACGGGTGGCGAAAAATCAAACTGTATTTCATGATCGGACTCCCCACCGAAACCGATGACGATCTCGCCGCCATCAGCGACATAATTTACAGTATCTTCCGCCTTCCCGGCAGCCATAACCTCCAGGGAATTACCCTATCCATATCCCCCTTTGTCCCCAAAGCCCACACCCCCTTCCAACGAGTTCCCCAAACCACCGGTGAAGAGCTGTACCGGAAAATATCATTCCTGAAAAAATCCCTTCCCGCAAGGAAGGTAAAAGCGGACTATCGCGATCCCAAAGTGGCTCAAATCGAAGGACTCATCGCCCGCGGTGACCGCCGAATCGCTAATGTAATATATGACGCCTGGCAAAACGGTGCCCGTTTCTGCGGCTGGTCTGAACATTTCCACTATGACTTATATCAAAAAGCACTAACAGACAATGGCTTATCCCTTGATACATTCTTGAGGGAGATCCCACCGGATAAACCTATGCCTTGGGAGCACTTGTCAAAAGGCATAAATCGACAATTCTTAGCCAATGAAGCCCAAAAAGCTGTCCATGGCGAAAAAACCCCCGATTGCCGTGAGGGTTGCCTGGCTTGCGGATTACCGCCCAAGGACTGCTTTACCACCGAATCCAGCGATCACGAACCGTCCCCAAACCGGATTTCCACACCGGCATTATCGGATCTGGCCATTAACACCCCCCCAATTATTGCCAGAATTAAATATTCCGTCACCGGATTACTCAGCTTCCTGTCCCACCTGGAATTGGTGCGGGTGTGGGAACGAGTCTGCCGTCGCAGTGGATTACCCCTGCAATACACCGAAGGCTATCACGCCCGACCCCGCTTGTCCTTCGGTCCCTCAAAATCCGTGGGAATCTCTTCTGAAGCCGAGTACCTCGACATCCGCATGAGCGAAACATCCGAAGAAATAATCACCCGGCAGTTATCCACAAATGTTCCGGAAGGCATCGAAATACTATCAAATGCCATCTTTCATCCTGGCATTAAATCGCTGGATAATGTAATCAACCGGTGGGAGTATCTCATCCAATTCGATCAGTCTATGGAATCCTTGAACGACCGCTGCTGTGAACTGTTGCACGAAGATCGAATTGAGGTTATCCGGCGTCGAAAATCGCATAAAAAATCCGATCAACCGGTGAATATCCGCCCCTCGATAGCGGAACTCAGCGCGGTGAACAACATGATACAACTGACCATCACCAAACCCGGACCACTGGCAACCGTACCCGAAATTCTTAGCCTGCTGAATATCGATCACAACCCAGCAAAAATTACCCGTACTGGACAGTGGATTTCCCATGACGACCAAATCATTGACCCCATAGAAGCAAATTCCACAAATAGACTAAAACTACACCAAACCGCTGAAAAAGAATAAAAGGAGGCTGCTTGGCAAATATCGATACCTTGGAACGGTTAGTGGAGATCATGGCGATCCTACGCGGCGAAGGGGGATGCCCCTGGGATCGGGAACAAACCCACCGCAGCCTGAGACCATACCTCCTGGAGGAAACCTACGAAGTACTCGACCGCATCGACAACAACCAGTGGGACCAACTGGCTGATGAACTTGGGGACCTCTTGCTCCAAATCGTGTTTCATGCCCAAATGGCATCCGAAAGCAGAACCTTTACCATTAGCGACGTCATCCAAAAAATCAATCAAAAACTAATCCGGCGCCACCCCCACATCTTCGGTAACGCTGTTGCGGATACCTCCAAAGAAGTCGTGCATCGCTGGGAACAGATTAAACAGAATGAAGGCAAACGATCCGTCCTGGGCGGCGTTCCACCCACCCAACCGGCATTGAATCGTGCCTTCCGTGTCCAGGAAAAAGCCGCCGGCGTGGGATTTGAATGGACCAATATCGAAGGAGTCTGGGATAAAGTGTCCGAAGAGCTAAACGAACTGAAACAAGCGGCATCCACTGAAGACAAAATCCGAATCGAAGAAGAAGTCGGTGATATCCTGTTCTCCTTAGTAAATCTGTCCCGCTTCCTGGGTGTGAATCCCGAAGACAGCTTACGAGGCACCATTACCAAGTTCATACGGCGGTTCCAGCACGTCGAATCGGAAATGGAGAAAGCCGGCATACCTATGAATCAGGAAAATCTCGCACAGATGGACAAATTCTGGGAACAGGCAAAGTCCAAGGAATAGCATGAACGACATCAGAGAAAGAGCAATATTAGTCGCACTCAGATTGAAAGGTGTTGCCGATTGGGTAGTGGATGATCATCTCGACGAACTAACCCAATTGGCGGATACAGCGGGTGCGCAGGTCCTCGGTCGCTTTACTCAACGTTCGAAACATCCGGATCCTGCCACATTCTTGGGCAAGGGTAAGGTTCGAGAATTGGCGGATGAAGTCAAACACCGCAGTGCCGATTCCGTCATCTTCGATGATGATCTAACCCCAGCCCAGGTCCGCAACCTGGAACAAACTCTGAAGGTCAAAGTCCTCGACCGGTCTGGGGTGATCCTGGATATCTTCGCCCGGCGCGCTCGCAGCCGGGAATCCCGCACTCAAGTCGAGCTCGCACAGCTAAATTACCTATTACCCCGGCTCACTCGCCGCTGGGGACATCTGTCCCGTCAAATCGGAGGCATCGGTGTCCGCGGTCCCGGCGAAACCCAGCTCGAAGTCGACCGCCGCCTGGTGCGGGAACGTATTGTCAAACTGACCAAAGAACTGGAAAAAATCGAAAAAAGCCGCCGGGTACGCAGGCGAAAACGCGAAAACCTGTTCAAAACTGCCATCGTAGGCTACACCAACGCCGGGAAATCTACCCTGTTGAACGCCTTAACCGGATCCGGTGTCCAAGTGGAAAATCGGCTCTTCGCCACCCTCGATTCCACCACCCGAAAGTTAACCCTCAATAATCAGGCAGAGATACTCCTGACTGATACCGTGGGCTTTATCCGAAAACTCCCGCACCACCTGGTGGCGTCCTTCCGTTCTACACTGGAGGAAACCATCCAATCAGACCTGTTAATCCACCTGATAGACCTGTCCCATCCCCAATACCGCACCCAAATCGAAACGGTCGACACCGTGCTTGCTGACTTGGGTCTTAAGGATCATCCCCGCCTGCTGGTGTTCAACAAAGTGGACCTGCTGGAAGGAACCACCGCACTCGATTGGGCACGGAACACCTATCCACACGCAGTATTCATCAGCGCCTTGTTGGGAATTCGGCTGACCCATCTAATCCAACGTCTGTCAGAGATTGTTTTGCAGGACTATGTAGAGGAACAAATAACCCTTCCCCTTGACCGCGGAGAATTGATCGCACAGCTCTACCAGATGGCGGAAGTGTTGGACATGAACCAACAGGACAGCGTAATTAACATCCGATTCCGAACCCACCGCACCGCCCTAAATAAGGTGAAATCCCTGGAAATCCAATCCCATACTAAAAAACCTAAATAATTGAAAAAACTGCACACCGCATTAGCAATAAGCTGTTTAATATAAACTGCTAAAGCTATTCTAAAAAGTATCCTGAACACTTGTTCCTAAGTTACTTGCGAGAAATTATTGAAAAAGGGCTTGACAATAGCCCTATTTTTTTGTACATTTCTGTTGTAGTCTTATAGTGCATATCAAAGTTTAGTAAACTGCTTCCCAAAGCAGTTTACGCTTACTAAACCCCTATTTCAGGCACCCCTTACTTGAACATCGGTTCCAAAATTCGAGACCTGCGCTTAGCCAGCGACCTCACCCAGGAAGATCTCGCTGAACGTGCAAACCTTACCAAGGGTTTCATCTCCCAGTTGGAAAGAGACATCACCTCCATTTCTCTGGATTCGTTCCTGGATATTCTGTCCGCACTAAACGTCACCGTCAGCGATTTTTTCGCTGCCGAAACAACACAAATGGTCTTCTCCCGGGAAGACCGTGCCCAAATCGAGGAAGAAGGAGTAGATTCCTTCTCTCTCTTGATACCCGGCGCCACAAATCGACGCATGGAACCAGCACTGATTACCTTAAAACACGGGGAAAAAACCAACCCCATGCCTCCCTTCCAGGGGGAAGAATTCGGATATATCCTACAGGGGCGCATCGAAGTACACATCGGAAACCGAATCCTGAAAGTCAATCGGGGACAATGCTTCTATTTCGAGGCAAAAAAAGAACATTACTTGGAAAATAAATGGAAACGTGACGCCCTGATCATGTGGGTCACAAGCCCCCCATACTTCTAACCACACGTTCAGAAAATTAAATAGCTTACCAATTGCATCGAGGAGGAATTGGATTGAAAGCTCTGGGACGTCAACTGTTAGTGGAATTCTACGATTGCGATCCGCAAATTCTCAATGACAAAGAAAAAGTGCGATGTGCGTTGAGACAAGCTGCCGTGGAAGCCGGTGCCACTATAGTGACCGATGTATTCCACGAATTCAACCCCCATGGAATTTCCGGAGTAGTGGTCATCGCCGAATCCCACCTGGCTATCCATACCTGGCCCGAGTTCGATTTCGCTGCCGTTGATCTCTTCACCTGCGGTAACGATGTCATCCCCAATTTGGCGATGACACATCTGCAAAAGGCGCTGAAAGCCGACCGCTTGTCCATCATGGAACTAAAACGAGGGATCCTCGACCGCAACGACCTCCGCCATAAACCCATCTCAGCCAAGCAGGCGAATGCATGATCAGCTCCATTCCCAAGCATTTCTTCCTGGTCACAGGTGCTTCTGAAGGCTACACCCCGTTAAATGCCTTCGATGGCGC
Source organism: uncultured bacterium (assembly GCA_965372135.1). Lineage (GTDB taxonomy): Bacteria > Electryoneota > RPQS01 > CBDVBD01 > CBDVBD01 > CBDVBD01. Next base: position 8,710 of record CBDVBD010000091.1, read on the forward strand.
CCTGCTCAACGCTGGAATCGGCAACACCAATTTGATAAAATTGTCCAGCATCATCCCCCCAGGCGCCACATTGATCGACCCGGTACCCATCCCTGCCGGTGCTTTCTTGCCCGTAGCATACGGATCCTTACATAGCAACGTACCCGGCGAATGGATCGCTGCTGCCGTCGCAGCGGTGGTTCCCCATGACCCTTCACTCCCCGGCGTCATCATGGAGTATTCCACCCGGGGACGCAGCGAAGATGTCGAATCCATTGCCCGAGCCATGGCGGAAGAAGCCATGACCCGCCGGAAAATACCAAATTTCGAAATCTACGCCGCTTCCCAGGACATCCAGATCCAGTCATTAGCCTCAATCGTAGCGGCTGTTGTGTTATGGAACTAATTTCTTGCTTCTATATAAAAACTTGAAATATATACTTATAGAGAAGTACCATTGCTCATGCCGCAGGGTGTCCTTATCCTGCGGTTATAAATGTTCGGTTTTGAGCAGGATGTTGACATCCAATAGCCCTATTCAAAACTAATTTCCCATATTGTTTCCATCAGGTTGCAATCCGCCAGCTGGCGGATAACCTGGCTGGAAATAGCACCACAATATTATGGAGTGCGGTAGCTTGCTACCGAATTAAGAACAACACCACAATTCATTGTGGTGATAAGAACACATTAACAACGATCTTCTAACCGCTTCAGCGGTTTACCCTTTTGTGGTTTTCAGAAATAAGAGTGTTTGTATAAAAGTCTTGAATTGAAATAACGATTGATTGTTCGATTAAGTAATCCCTAAATGGTAATATTCTATGGATTTGTGGTTCACTGAATCCCACACCGAAAGACTGCGGTTCAGCCTAAAAATCCGTGAAACACTGCTCCGCACCAGAACCCCATACCAGGACTTGACCATCATCGATACCTATGAATTCGGCAAAATGATGATCTTGGACGGCATGGTGATGTTTTCCGAATTTGATGAATTCGTCTATCACGAAATGATCGTCCATGTACCCATGTTGCTGCATCCGAACCCACAAAAAGCACTGGTCATTGGCGGAGGCGACGGCGGAAGCGTTCGGGAAATCCTGCGCCACGATTCCATTGAACGGGTAGTGCTCTGCGAAATCGATCGGGAAGTCGTCGCAGCGTCACGGAAATATTTCCCCCGATTAACCAACGGACTGAATGATCCTAAAGTGGAGATCAAGTACCGCGACGCCATTGAGTACGTGAAGGACTCCGGGGAAACCTTCGACATCATCATCATCGATTCCACCGATCCCATCGGTCCCTCAATGGGCTTGTTCACCCAGTCTTTCTACACCGATATCCATAATTGCTTAAGTCCCCACGGTGTCGTCACCGCCCAAACGGAATCCTTCTTTCTCCGTCCCGACCATATCCGATCCGTGGTACAAAAATTCCGGAAACTCTATCCCCATGTCGCCGTATACAGCGCAAACATCCCCACCTATCCCACCGGATACTGGTCATTTACCTTAGGGTCGAAAACCAAAAATCCCATAACCGACTGGTCGCAAGATCGCGCAGCGAAGTTAGAACCGGAACTTCAGTACTACAACCGCCAAATTCACCAATCCGCCTTTGCCATCCCCAATATTTTCCGCAGGTGGATTAATGGCTGATGTTGCCGATTACCGATATCTGGGAGCGTCTTCGCAAACCACCCACCGTTGTCCGGTCCTGTTCGGATGTCCCTTCGACGGAACCGTGTCCTTCCGTTCCGGTGCCCGGTTCGGTCCCCAAGCTATCAGACAGGCATCCCAGGGATTAGAAACCTACAGTCCCGACTTTGACCACGACCTGAAAGATATTGAATTCCAAGATATCGGCGACCTGGAACTGCCTTCCGAAGATATCATACATACTCTGAACATAATCCGCCAGCAAGCATCCACCATCCTCGACCAGAAAAAAATCCCCTTGGCACTTGGCGGTGAACATACCATAACCCTACCCATCATCACCGAACTAACCTCCCGGTATCCATCCCTGAAAGTCATCCAATTGGACGCCCATCTGGACCTTCGGAATCAATACCTGGAAGACACCATCTGCCACGCCACAGTCATGCTGCGCATTTCCGATATCGTCGGTATCGATAATATCCTGCAATTGGGAGTACGATCCGGAACCCGGGAAGAATGGCAATTGGCAAAGAAACACAACACCACAGAACTCTCTCAAAATGGCATTTCCCACTGGATCGTCGATAGTCCTGCCTATTTGACAGTGGACCTCGATATCTTCGATCCCGGAATGATGGGCGGTACCGGAAATCCCGAACCTGGTGGATGGACATACCCCGATTTCGCGAATTTAATAAAGCAGTTCCATGCCATTAACTGGGTCGGTATGGACGTCGTGGAGCTGTCACCACACTACGACCCAACTGGCGCATCATCCATGTTAGCCGCCAAAGTAGTCCGCGACCTAATCATGATACTCCATCAAACACCATGAAACACAACATCAACTGGGTGGAACACGCTTCTTATCCCAATGAGGGAAATCGAATCATCTGTATCAACCCTTGAAAAATTTCAAGCAACCATCCATGCGCATATGAAAGCAATTTCATGTTGATTTTCACGGATTTTTTTATTATTTTATAAAGTTATACATTGGATATTGTCACCTCTCTAATTCCAGGTGAATAACCTGTTAACCCAAAACAACCGAATCCTCTTTCGGAAGTAGAGAGACATTTTGATAGACTTACATTGTCATACCAACGCCTCCGATGGATCACTAACCCCAACCGAACTTGTTGAGCTTGCTACGAATATCGGACTTTTTGCCCTAAGCATCGCCGACCATGATACCTTAGGTGGATTGGAAGAGGGGGTAAAAGCGGGTATTGAACGAAAACTGTGTGTTATCCCAGGCATCGAACTAAGCGTCAATTCTCCCTGGGGATCATTGCATCTCCTTGGTTATTTTTCAAACGTCAATCCTCCCATTGTCTCCCAGCGAGTAATACAAATACAATCGTTTCGCGAAAAACGTAACCCTGTAATCGCCAGAAAATTGCAGGAATTGGGAATCCCCATTAATTTTGATGATGTGGTCAATGCAGCCGGTGGTCAGGTGATTGGTCGACCGCATTTCGCAAAAATCATGGTGGAAATGGGGGTGGTCTCCACGTCACAGGAAGCCTTTGATAAATATCTGAAAAGTGACGCCCCGGCTTACGTGGACCGCGAACGATTAAATGTCCAGGAAGCGATTGCATTAATTCTGAAAGATAACGGCATACCGGTCCTGGCGCATCCCTGCTTGATTACTATCCCCGACGGGTTTAATATCGAAGACGTCGTGGTCGCTTTCAAAGAGATGGGTGGCAAGGGTATCGAAGCTTACGCTCCGGTACATTTCAAGTCCCTTACCAACAAATTGCTGAAATTGGCAAATAAACACGATCTGTTAATCACCGGCGGCACCGATTTCCACGGTGAACCAAAACCTCACATTCTACCTGGTACCGGAGAAGGGAACTTTCTGGTTCCGGATGAGTTAGCAATAACGTTGCTGCATGCATTGGGAACCACCCCTGATGAATGCATCTCTTTTGTCAAATCGTAGCGGTCTCTGGATTACAATACACAAATAGCGAAGAACGGTAACTACTAATGCCCTTTATCCAAATCCTTCGCCCTTATCAGTGGTCGAAGAATCTAATCCTTTTCGTTGCGATCTTGTTCTCACCTACTCAGATTGCAAAAGATCCTGCGGCATGGTCAAAAATCATCCAAGCTTTCGCTGCATTCTGCCTGATGTCCAGCGCGGTATATATCCTAAACGATATCTTCGACCTGAAAAATGACCGAGTACACCCTGAAAAAAGTAAACGTCCGCTGCCGTCTGGTAAAATGTCCATCCCAACCGCCTGGATCTATGACATAGCCATCGTAATTACATCCCTGATCTGGGGGTTCAGT
>CBDVBD010000092.1:0-12492 GCA_965372135.1 uncultured bacterium
TCGATTACTGGAATCGTGGAGTCACCTCGGATAATCCCTGCCTTGCCAACGGTCACATCAACCCGGAAGAGCTCGAAGAGCAAGACGTGTATGTCTTCGTAACTCACGAACATGGGGATCATTACGACACCACCATCTTCGACTGGGCGGATAAAGTAAAGAACATCACCTACATCTATGGTTTTCGACCGGAAGCCTTACCTATGCATCGTGAGTCCGGCTACAACGGACCGGAATACGCATACGTGGGTCCCCATGAAGACACTAACATTGATGGGATGGACATTATCACCATCCAAGCCAACGATGCCGGGGTGGGATTTCTGGTCAAGGTGGACGGTGTGACTCTGTATCATGCCGGCGATCACGCCGGTTGGGCGGAAGGCGAAAAAGATGGCTTTACTGGTGAAATCGACTATCTCAATGAGCGGGTACGAGAGGTTGATCTCGCGTTTGTAAACATCACTGGATGTCATTCGCATGGTCCTGAGCCTCTGTGGGAGGGGAACTGTTATACCATTGACTGGCTGAAACCAGCCATGGTGGTTCCCACCCATGCCCTTGACCGCGAATATCAATATAAAGATTTTGCAGATCGAGTCAAAAAGGAAAATCTGGGCGTCAAGGTATATTGCCCCGAAAATCGTGGCGACAGTTACCACTATAAAGGTAGAGCAAGCCTGTAAGAACCTACATTTGATTCTGTAAATTGAGGTGCTGCAGGATGGGGACATCCTGCAGCACTGATGCTATATTTCCGTGAAAATGGGTACCCAACCTTCCTTCACTTGGGCAAGAACTCAACATCACACAAATATTGGATTGAATCATGCGAAAAACAACCATTCCCTTATTGTTATCCGTACTGCTTCTTAGCGCTGTTCCAGCCCTGTCGCAGGATCAGCCTGATTCGATGTCGGTTACCGTCACCAAGCTGACGGATACCATTTACAAACTGGTCTGCACCACTTTTTTCAGTGTCAACGTGACCGCATCGGTTGGTCCCGATGGGATCCTGCTGGTCGATGCCGGTCAAGCCCCTCTTGCCGACAGCTTGTCGGCAGTTTTGAAAGGATTGGGCGGCGGTGATGCCAAATACCTCATTAACACCCACCTGCATGGCGATCATACCGGCGGAAACAGAGCCTTCGCAGACCAAGCAGCCATCATTGCCCACAAAAACGTCCGTGAGCGCTGGGGTGGTGATTATTACTCGTTGCCAGGCACACCGTCTGAAGGCACGCCTTCCATCACCTTTGATGATTCCCTTACCCTGCACTTCAACGGCGAGGAAATCAAGTTAATCCACTTGCCCCAAGGGCACACCGATGGCGATGTGATCGTGTATTTCACCGGTTCGAACATTGTTGCCATAGGCGATATGCTCTTTTCCGACCGGTTGCCGTTTGTGGATGTAGTGGAGGGTGGTGACGTAGAATTATTCGCCGACCACATCAAAAACTTAATCGATGCTATGCCGGATGATGTCACCTTCATCGCCGGACATGGTCGGGATTACACCAAAGATGATCTTCGACAACACCATGATTTATTGGTAAAGACTATGGATGTTGTTCGAAATGCGATGGAATCGGGTAACACATTGGAGGAAATGATTGCGGATAGTCTATTGAAAGACTGGGAGGCGTTTAACTGGCGGTTCATCGACACGGACCGGTGGACGCAGATTCTCTACACTTCTCTATCCAATAGAATTCAGCCACCTGCGCCCTCTATTTGCGAACCCCTTACTGCGACCATTGTAGAAAATGGGATCGAAGCTGCCATTTCCCAATACCGCGATCTGAAAGAAAATCAACCCGATGCCTACAATTTCCAGGAAGCCGAGCTAAACATGCTGGGTTATCAACTGTTGCAAAGGGACATGGCGGAAGAAGCCATTGAAATTTTCAAGCTGAATGTGGAAACTTTTCCCTATGCCTTTAACCCATATGACAGCTTGGGTGAAGCCTACATGATCCACGGCGACAAAGAACAGGCGATTGTGAACTTTCAGAAGTCTCTGGAGCTGAATCCTGACAACACTAATGCTGAGGACAAATTGAAGGAACTTCGGGGATCGTAAGACAGCGGTTTATGCCCTACATAAGTATAAGTTACTTTTCATCAACAGAACGCAAGAAAAAATACGAAACCTGCTTTGCTTTCTGTTGATTTTTTTGTATATTCTATTCCATTAACGCAATAGGACCGGCACAGTCGGGAAGACAGCGTGCAGTATATCATTGTCGAACACTCGCCACAACATACAGTGGTAATTGAAATAACGAGATTATCAGTAGTTTTCCCAAAGGAGATACATTGACCCGATTTCGAACTACCCCAGTTAATTTTATTACTTCGGTAATTCTTATCATCCTGGTTACCTGGCTGTTTTCGGGCTGTGCAGCATGGATGTTCAAGAGAGAAGAACTTCCCGTCATTCCTGCCACACCGGAAGTCGTTTCCGAACATGGGATGATTGTCTGCGCTCACCCTAACGCAGCGATGGTTGGGATGGATGTACTGCAAAATGGCGGCAATGCGGTTGATGCTGCAGTGGCGGCATTGCTGGCGCTGAATGTGGTGGAACCCAATGCCTCCGGGCTGGGTGGTGGCGGATTCTTAGGTATAAAAATGGCTGGTCAGGATCCGGTGTACTTGAACTACCGCGAAAAATCGCCTATGGCGGTGGATTCCAGCTTCTACTACCAGCCAGAAGATTCAGACCGGGTTGCTATGCAGGAGGGCGCTACTTCCGTATGTGTCCCCGGTACCCCGAAAGCGCTGTACATGATTCATCATCGCTTTGGAACCAAGGATATCAACGACTTGATTCTGCCTGCAGTTGGGTTGGCTCATGGCTTCCAGATCACCAAGGGTTTATCCGGGCAGATTACGTCTCACTACGAAGATATCCTCAACGATCCCGCCATGTCGCAGGTCTTTCTTAACGATAGCTTGCCTTTGCAGGAATTGGATGTGCTGACACAATTAGACCTTGCCAACACCTTTGATCAACTGGGCGAGAAAGGGTTGGATTATTTCTACGATTCCTCCTTCTGCGTTCGGATGGTGGAACCTCTGCGGGCTGGCGGAAGCGCTGTCACTGTGCAGGATTTCCAGAATTTTGACGCCCACTGGGTCGAGCCGCTGCGCGGTACTTACCGGGGATATGAAATTGTGACCGTTCCTCCTCCCTCCGCCGGTGGAGTGGCGTTAATCGAAATCCTGAACATCCTGGAGAATTTCGAACTATCGGACTATGAATATGCATCCCCGGAACTAATCCACCTGATGGCAGAAGCCATGAAACAAGGATATGCCGACTTTAAGCAGTGGGTTTCGGACCCCGATTTTGTGGACATTCCTTTGGATGTGCTGCTATCTAAGGACTATGCAGCGGCACGAGCCAAGGAAATCCCCGAAGAAACCGTGCGCAGCCAGGTGCCGTTCTATCAGCCTCCGGAATCTAAAGATGGGAACACCACGCACCTGGTGGCGATAGACGCCGAGGGTAACATTGTCACGGTCACCCAATCCATCAATTACTTCTTCGGGTCCGGCATGATGATCCTCGGCATGGGAATTATAATGAATAACGAAATGGCGGATTTCACCTGGGTGTCCGGCTATCCCAATTCCATCGATGGCGGGAAACGACCCAAGTCCAACATGACACCGACCATGGTGTTCAAAGACGGCAAGCCCTTCATGATCTTGGGTACTCCCGGCGGCAGCCGAATCACCAGCGCCATGGTGCAGATATTAGTTAATGTGATCGATTTCGGTATGACCATCACCGAAGCTATCGACGCACCACGGTTTCATCCGGTACGCGAACACTTAGTGATGGAAAATCGCTTTCCCCGAAAGGTACGGAAGAAGTTAGAAAAGAAAGGGCACACCCTGCACCTTACGGGACCATTGGATGTGTATTTCGGCGGTGCTCATGCCATATGGATAGATTTAGAAGATAAGACTCTGAGCGGCGGTGCCGATCCCCGTCGCGATGGAAAGGCTTTAGGATACTAACCGGGATTACTTACGTTGGAATGGCTGATTTTTATCGTGATGGTGGGGGGATTTGCACTGCTTGCGCTGGTGCTCAGATTTCCCATCGGGGTATCGCTGGCGATTAGCTCTTTAGCCGGTGCGCTGGTGGCGGGTGAAGGATTAGCGTTACGCCATTTGGCGGAAGGGACCTTCGCGTATTTAGATCCTATTCTGATTATCGCCACAGCGATGCTCTTTATGAAGGTAATCGAGGAATCCGGTGCGCTGGGGACTTTATCTCGCCTGATTATCGAGGGGTTCCACCGCCGCCCGGCGATGTTGCTGTGGATGGTCACCTTGTTCGTGATGTTTCCGGGAATGCTCACCGGATTGACCACGGCTGCCGTCCTGACGGCTGGCGCCTTGATTGCCCCGTCGTTGATGCATTTAGGACTACCCCGGGACCGTACCGGAGCTTTAATCGCCATGGCAGCCATCTACGGCATGGTGGCACCCCCAATCAACCTGCCTGCCATGATCATCGGCGGCGGGGTGGATATGCCGTATATCGGCTTCGAGGTGCCTCTGTTAGTCGCCACGCTGCCTTTAGCTGCGATTGTCCCGCTGTGGATCGGATTCCGGCATTTACCGCAGCATAACTTGGACGACGTACGGAATAACCTGCCCGAATCATATTGGAAACGCTTCGGCTTCCGTCTGTACTTGCCGTTATTGGTGGTGGTGGCATTGTTACTGGGCACCAGGTTGCTTCCGGGAATCCTGCCCAACTTGGGCGTGCCTTTGATTTTCATGATCGGCAGCTTTGTCGGACTATTCTCCGGGAAACGGATCAGCCTTCGCCGGGTATTGTCCGTCAGCTTCAAAGACGCCATGCCGGTGATGGGTATCCTGGTGGGAATCGGCATCTTCATACAAATAATGACCTTAACCGGACTGCGCGGGTGGTTGGTGGTTGCTACATTGCAGCTTCCCTCGGTACTGATGTACCTTGGCATCGCCGTATCCATGCCCCTATTCGGGGCGGTATCCGCCTTCGGATCGGCGTCGGTGCTGGGAGTGCCGTTTCTATTGGCGTTATTGGGACACAACGAAATCATCACCGGAAGCGGTTTATCCCTGATGGCAAGCTTGGGTGATCTGACGCCCCCCACAGCGTTAGCGGGTATTTTCGCCGCTCAGGTGGTGGGCGAATCCAACTACTTCCGGGTATTGAAGCGTTGTCTGATGCCGGCGTTATTCACCGCGGTGTGGGCGATAATAATTATTGCACTTGCCAACCCCATCGCCCAAATTATTTTATAATCTGTAACCACGATCGGAATTTATGCTGACCAACATATACTGGGTAATAGTACTGATTGTAACCGCTGCCACGTTTGCAGAAGGCATTCGCTGCAAGAAATTTAGCGGGCAGGTAACCGTGGGACTGGTGCTGATACCGTTGATTCTTAGGTTGTTATGGCTGAAGTAACCAACAATAAATCCATTGCCTGGTGGAGCCACGCGCGATTCGCAGTGGTGTTGATGTTTGTCACGGTGATATGCATTAGCGCTGGTCGTGACTTCAAAAACCAGTGGGATCACGACGCCATATACCCCTCTCCCGCGATAACCAACATCATGCGTCTGTCGCAGTACCATTCGGGTTTGAGTGTCACGCCCTGTAACACCGAAGTCTATGTGTTTCGAGGTCAGGCGCCGGGCGGAAAAGTGTTGATATTGGGCGGCACTCATCCTAACGAACCTGCTGGTTATTTGGGGTCGGTGGTGCTGGTGGAAAACCTGCAGATTACTAAGGGTTCCGTGTTCGTGGCGACGCCAGCAAATGCGTCCGGATTCAGTGCCACCGAACCTCAGGAAGCCTCACCCGAAACCTTTGCTATCCGATGCCCCAATGGGTACCTGCGACGCTTTCGTTACGGATCGCGGTTCACCAGTCCATTGGACGGCTGGCCCGATCCGGATGTGTATCTCCATTACCCCTCCGGTCAAGTGTTATCCGGTAACGAAACGCGCAACCTGAATCGTGCCTATCCCGGTCGTCCCGACGGTTCCTTGACCGAACAAATCGCCTACGGCATCACGGAATTGATCAAGAAGGAACAGATAGATTTGGTCATCGATCTCCACGAAGCCTCGCCGGAATATCCGGTGGTAAACGCCATCGTATTCCATGAACGAGCCCGCGATCTGGCAGCCATGGCGGCATATCGGATGCAAATAGAGGGTATCGACATCACGTTGGAGCCGTCACCGCCCAATTTCCACGGTTTATCCCATCGGGAATTGGGTGACGCCACCGATGCCTTTGTGGTGTTGATGGAAACCGCCTGTGTGGCTCAAGGACGGCTGCGCGGCAAAACCAGCGCCGAACTGATCTTGACCGGCGATGATCCAAACTATCATGCAGCGGCGAAACGTGGTTATGTTCGGGTTCCTTATCCCGAAGGCGGTATCCCCATGGAGGTGCGTGTAGGGCGGCATTTGTCCGGAATTCTTGCATTTGTGGAAGCGATGGGGGAAATGTATCCGGACAAGAGCCTTGATATCGGTGGTATTCCCACAAAAGCCCAAATAGAAGAGTATGGCATTGGGACTTTCTTAGCGCATATAAGAAAGGTAAGATGAGCATATTCTACCGTCATTTAACAAACACTAATCGAGGATGAAATGAATACAAAGTGGATCAAGTGTACGTTATTCATTGCGATATTGTTATGCAATGTATCGCTTGCTCAAACCGGAGACACTCTGACCTTGCCGGCGCCGGCACTGGTGACCGCAGCCGGTCAAAGTGCTGATGGGTTAATGATCAACCTGTTGTGCCGCAAAGCCGGCATACCAGTGGTGTACAAGAACTTAGCCACGCCCGATACCATCCGAGCGCTATTGTCCGGTGCAATCGACATGCCGGTCAGCGCCAGGAGGCATGGTCCTATCCAATCAATAATTATGGTGCCCGGAGGAAGTACTAAAGGCTTGGGAGCCGCCAAGATCGACGAAGCCTGGGAGACGAACCGCGTCCAGGAGTTGATCCAGTACGCAAAAGACAACGATATGCCCATCATGGTGTGCCACATGGGTGGAGAAGCACGCCGCGGCACGTTGTCCGATATGTTTAACCGGCTCGCTGCCGAAGCCGCCGACGTGATTATCGTGACCCAGGATGGCAACTTAGACGGCTTCTTTACCGACATTGCTGAAAGCAAGAATATCCCTATTCATGTGGTGGATGACCTGCCTGGCATCGAAGCAGTACTGGCGCAGTTGTACGTGTATGAGTAAGTACTTAACCGTTAGTAAATGAAAAATTTGGAAATAGAGAAAGTGCTGGTGAATCCTTTTCGCCAGCACTTCATATAATATCTCTACGTTTCTCTGCACGGTTCTGGTAAATCAATCCGGCAGGAAATACACATCGGATTTCCCTGGACTGGGGAATCGTTTCGGCGCGGTGGAAATCCCCCATTCCCTAGCGATCTGATGTATTTCCAACAGGTGAATCACCGGCACTCCCTGCCGCAGGAAATAGAACATCACCCCATCCACTTCCCCCGCTTCAAACGGTCCTTCTTTTGGGAAGCCGGTAAGCAACCCGGTCGGTAATGCCCGTCCTCCCGGACCGCGCCCAAGAACCGCGTGCCCGCCGCCCACGTTAATAAAGCACTTGTACTGATTCAAATTCCCGTACCGCACCAGTCGAATTCCCACTGCCTGTTCCAGTGACTGCGGATCCGAGAATTCAATACCGGAACTAAATATCTTCTGCCGCAGAATTTTCAATCCTTCCTCCGGAATACCACCGCCATGATCACCACTGCCGCCCAATGTAACTACATCAATATCCCGGGTAATTTTCCCCTCCTCTTTCAGTACCGCTGCCATATCCAGCCAGGTCATTTCCGGTTGGTTAGCTCCCCAACTGGACGCCGCCACCGATACCATGATCACTGCATGTAGATTAAGCACTTCGACAGCAGCTTGTACCGCCAAATTCAACGCAGGGAACGATCCCGATAACGACAGCGCCACCGTGTCCCCGTCTTCAATCTCCTCGGACCACAACCACCGCACCATCAGTGCTGCGAAATCAGGATTGGCGGAAATCTGCTTGGACCTTAACGATCCGAGAGTGGTGGTAATGGGCGTATATTCCACCCCAATCAACCCGGTTTGTGCCGAATCCGCTTCCGGAATGGCGATCCCGCTGTCCAGCTTTGCCTGATAGATTATCCTGCTGGCATCAATCCACCACCGAGCTGCCGAAAGCATCTGATGTGCGGCTGGATGCGGTGTAGAACAAAGCCCCACCTGAACCAACAGGAGACAAAAAACGCCCACCGTCAACTTACAGCAGGCGTTTCTCTGTAATCTCATCATGGTATTACTTCAGAATAACCATCTTGTGGGTTTTGGAGAATGTTCCGGCTTTTATCTGGTAGAAGTAAATCCCGGAAGCCAGATTGCGGACATTAAGCGTCGATTTGTACTGACCGGGATCCATTACCCCATCCACCAACCGCGCCACGCGCTGTCCAAGTACGTTGTACACATCCAACCTAACCCGTACCCTGTCCCGGATGGAATACGGAATAACTGTGGTGGGGTTAAACGGATTCGGGTAATTCTGACCCAATGAATAGGTGAACGGTATTGTCGCTTCTTCAGGATCAACGCCGGTAATGTCCACTGTTAGCCGGATCGGCAGTGTGTCGGACTGGCTGATGGCATTATGGGTATACACCAGGTTCACTCCGTATTCCCCTAAGCCGATTTCCCGAGCATCCAGGAGCACATTGAATACTTCCTGTCCGCCGCCGGAAACCGTTCCGGACGTGGGGCTATAGGTAATCCAGGCGGTGTTGGGTGCGATTTCCCACACTCCGATTTTGTCATAGAAGGATCCCATAATTTGCCCCACAAAGGTATAGAACAGGGGATTCCATGACGGAGTCACCATCGCCCCGCCCGCTCGATCATCATTTACCCCTTCTAAGTCTGCCACGTACCTAACGTCACCGGTGTTGACATCGAGCTTCTGTACCTGCATTTCAATCCCACTGCCTTCCTGGCAGAATAGGTACAACTGATACCCGTCCGGATCATCCCGGAACCACGCCAAACCCCACACTGATAAATCGTTATCGGGATACCTGCGGACTTCGTTGCCTTCCCGGTCTATCACGATGAAATCCGCGGTAATATCTCCGGTGTAGAACACATCCTCCGCTGGGTCGTACGCTAAACACCGGTTGGGATTTAGACGCCCCGTGATACTATCGTGTGCGGTTCCGGTGGTGTCAAATGACACGATCCACTGGTTCTCGCTGCCCCATAGATATTCGCCATCGTACGCCAAATCGTTGAACCCGTATACTGAATTGGTGGGCTGTGGGATTGTATTCAAGAGGTTACCCATTGGGTCGAACTGGTATATCATATTGGGTTGTATCGGTGCAACACCACCGCCAACCACCCAGAACGACCCCCAGGCAAACGCAGCGCCGCGCACTAATCGATCACTGACAATGTTTGTGACATCGAACCGCAAAAGCTCTTCCCACGGATCATCGGTCCCCGATGGCGGCAGCACCGGACCCCTTCTGGGTTCAAGCTTCTCCACTCCGTTGGGCGAAGTCCCATCCAAATCATACAGGTGGAAATCCATGTCGATGTGGTAGGTCAGCTCCCCGTTGCCGTCGTTGGTTAACGTAAAAGAATGATGGCTGGTGTCGCCTTGTGCCAGTGTATTGGTGATTCCAGTGATGCTCAATGCGAATTCCGGATGCAACAGGCTGAAGTCTTGCGTGAGGGTATCGTCTTCGATGATAGTGACGTTTGTGCTGGCTTCGTTATACCCCAGCTTGGTACAGGTTAACCCGTACTGATTTACCAAGAGATCCGGGATGAGGTAATACCCGGTCGCGTCGCTGGTGTCAAAGGCTCCACTTTCCATCATCACTATCGCCCCCACGATCGGATTTCCGGTTTCTTCATCGGTCACGGTACCTTCCAACGCCCCCACCTGGAAACTGACCATGTTGGTGATGAAATACGCCCGTCCGTTTTGCACTGTAGCAATCCCCGGGGAATAGGTGTTCCAGTAGCTCAATTCCAGCCCGATGTCCTGGGTGTCGTTTTCGATACCGATGGTGGCGTAATGGTTGTCCCATAAGTCCCCAGTTCGCTGGTTAACCACCTGGTACTGGAATTTTATCATCCCGTCACCAGTTAGCGTAGGCCAAACATTCGGGTCATACAGGATCACCTGAAAGGTTTCCGGAACGGGGTTGTAACGGGTGGCGCAGTTGGACCATTCCACAATATACCACCCGTTTACGGGATCGTAATGATCAAATATGTGACCACTGCCCGTCTTTAATTCATCCCAGAAAGGAGAGATCATCAGATCCGGACCCTGTGGTCCCGGCATATGCCAATTCCGGAAATTGTCGAATTGCGCCTCGTCGCCTAACGCTACCCATCCGTTGGTACAAACGGTTAACGTGTCAGATTCGATCCCGTACATCTTGAAAGTAAACGGCAATTGCACTGCGATGGACTGGTCTTGACCTTCGCCATTATCTGACAGCGGTAGCCAAGTGGCGCCAGCTGTATCAATCTCAATCCATTGATATGCCGGACACATTTCGTAATCAGTGTCCGTGTCGTCGAACGCATAGTATCCGTATTCATCCGGACCGGTGGGATCATTGGAGCTGGCGTTGCCCACATTGATATGGAAATACGTAGTATCGGTGAATCCATCGTCGCCATCGAATCCTATACCCAATTTCACACGACTCCCTGGGAACGTCATGATATTCGCTGACACCTGGAAGGGATTAGAGCTGTTGGTGCTGTTGCCGCCCATGGTGATGGTTTCATAATATCCAGTAGGATCGGGGAAACTTACGAAATTGCTTTCCGAAAACAGGTGTCCCACCGCGTTGGATATGTCCAGATGTCCTATATTTGCAACCGTGACTGTCAAGTCTTCTGTTTCCCCAGGTGCCAATCCTCCACCGGTAAAGGAATGATTCACGTATTCCACATCTCCCGAATTCACCGTCAGTTCAATCAGCGAGGTCTGGTCGATGCCGGATGCAGTAACTTCCAAAATCAGCCGCACCATTTCTTGATCTTTAACCTGCATTATCTGAATCCGAAAATCACCGGTCGATGTACCGCTGGCGCCTGGTGCCATGTTAGGAAAATTCTGGGTTGACGTTGTCACTTGTGCCACGCTCTGATCCATGCTTGATAATACACCCACCACACCGGTTGCAGTTTGACTGGAACCGTAATTATGCAATGTGACCGTCAGATCCACCACCTCTTCCGGATTTAATTCCCCATCGCTATTGCCTGAAGTGCCCCCAAAGGGATCATCGTCAATAGTTAGATTTTCAAAACCCACCCACAAGTTTTCCTGGCTGAGGGTGACTTCACCTTCGTATGGATGATAATTGTCACCCCAACTCGTGATGTACAATGTGCCGGCGGTCTGTTCTTCAACTAACAATACCGCTTCCCCGTTTGCATCGGTATAAACCCGGCTGTAAGTATCATTGCCCATCGCTGTCACTAATACTCCTTCCACCGGATTATAACTGCCATCCCTGACCGTTACCTCAATTTGGTTGCATCCCACAGCAATTATGTTGTCATGAGTTACATTGACTTCCAGAGGAACCGCCATCCAGGTTTTCAATTCCGGATCGCCCATCAAATTCACGTGGTTGAAGTATTGGGTAACATAGTAACTTTCGAAACCCCAATAGTTTCTATATAGTTGGAACTTGGCTGCTAACATCGACATCCCGGCTTGCGGGGTTCCTTGTACGAAATACCCGTAGAAGTATCCGGCATCGACAATATTGTTGAAACTAACGTGTGTTCCGGATGATGCAGTTCCAATACACCCGATTCCACCGTTGCCGCTGATATAAGTCCCGTAACGTAGCCAGGCTTCGCTCAAACAAAGATATGACCCAGAGAAATTTCCGGTTCCACAGGTAATCACCACCACCTGCGGCAGCATCCAACCGTTATCCAAGCCATTTAAATCATAGGGGTAAAACTGGCTGAGATATGTACCGCGCCAATTGAAGAACGAACACCCTGCGCTCACCTGCTGCCGCATTTGAATGGGGTTAATGGCCCCGCTGTGAGGATCCATGTCCACATCATCAAATCCTGCCTCATACATTCTGGAACGCACCCATTCCTTGGTGGTTCTGTTGGATGTAACGCTGTTACCTGTTCCATACAATAAGTATCCACGGGTGAACCAATGGTCGCTTCCCATAAAGGGTTCGCGTTCGTATTTGATGCATTTGTTAATAACCACATTCAGTTCACTCGCACCGCTCACCGACAACCGCCCCACCGCAATATCCGCCATATTGTCGCCGCCCTCCATCAATGAATAATCATGATCGGTGGATCCAAAGGATGGAATTCCGTAGGTTC
>CBDVBD010000093.1:0-12439 GCA_965372135.1 uncultured bacterium
GTTTACAAGTTGGCAAGATGTATTATTAGGTGACTTGCCGACAAGTCGGGACAAGACCTAACAGATTAAGAATTAAAAAGCGGATTCAATACAAGATAGGTTACCAAAATAAAGGTGGATTATGACAACGGAAGATTTTTCACAGGAATCATCGCCCGAAGACAACGACTCTGAGGGTCAGATGACTTTTATGGCAATGCTGGTGGCATTGGTGCTGGATCCCCGGCGGACATTCGCAGCAGTGGCAGCACTGCCCAAGCCAATTCCGCCGATAGTGATTTTGATGGCAGCATCCTTAATCTTTGCAGTGATTACCAGACCTATAATATTAGAAGAGATGAGAAGCGGGGCGCAGATCGAGCGACTGATGGAACGGGGAAATCTATCGGAAGCGGAAGCAGAAAAGGCTTTCGAAACCCAGCAGGGAATCGCGAAAATCGGGGTGTTAGTGGGAGCACCTTTGAACGAAGTATTCTCCTGCTTGATTTTTGCAGCACTGCTGATGTTTGTGGGAAATGTGCTGTTAGGAGGCAGTGCGCGATTCAGCGACGTTCTGGCAGGATATTCCTGGGCGAAGCTGATCGGGATAATCGGATTGGTGATCAAGACACCGATGATATTAGCCACGGAAACCCTGCATGTGCCACTGGGTCCGGCGATTTTACTGCCGGAAAGCGCTACGGCAGGCTTGTTGTTTGCGGTACTGTCGGTATTCGATGTATTCCATATATGGGAAGCGGTGTTGGCGTGTTTCGCGATGGCGGCAGTGTACAAGATTGGGATTCAGCGAGCAGTGGGATTTGTGGGGACATTGTATGTGGTGTTGGCGGCGGTGGGGATAATTCTCCGGCAACTTTTCAGTGGGGGTGGAGTATAAAGGCTGAGGGAAAATCTTACCAGATTACCCACCCAATTTAAATAACATCGTGTGCAACAATTTTACATGATGTGCTGTCTAATCCAATAGAAAGTGTGAAAGTAGTGTTGGGTTTCAAAAAACCCGACTTGAGGAGACCCCCGCTTTGAAAAGTTACAAGTGGCAAGTAGCAAGATTGCCATCCACTCCCCCACCTGCCCACCCTAGGATTGGATGGCATGATGACACTCGAATGAATTCGGGTGCTAATACAAGATTCGGATTCAGATAAAATGTCAGGATCGCAGGGATCCTGACCTACCTGCTGTGCAACATAGTGTAGGGAATCGAGATTCGTTGATACCCTGCAGCACAAAAATTTGGTGTGCGCTCTTTAAGGCGCCTGCGCAAGCAAGCTTGCGCACTCCATAATAGATGTCAGGATCGCACCCAGCAGCACGATTGTGCGTAACACTTCTACTTCAAGCAAATCGACCTTAGGAGTTCCATATGAAATCAGGGTTGAGATCGAACTGGATTTTTTTGTTATCTGTGATATGTTTATGTTTTTTAGTGGTTGACGGAGGATTGGTCATGGGGAGGTCGCCAGAGTTGGTGCGGATTCAAAGCAGTGATCCGATGTCACTTGGGCAGCTATTGGAAGCGGCGAAAACCCATAATCCCGATTTGCAGAAGGCACGAGTCGGTTTGTCGGTGAACCGGCTGTTAAAGCTCGATGCAATGGGTGCGTTTTTACCGACATTGAGTACCGGATACCAGATCAGCCACAGTAATTATTACAGTCCGACCTTTACCAATCCGGATGGGACGGTGAGTTCCTATCCGTTCACATCGACACAGCCGACGACGTATGTGGATTCGTTGGGATACTACCGGCAGGGGGACGATGTGACGGTGGAATATGCAGTGCCGGAGGGAAACCGCCGGTCGTCGTCGTTCTATATTAACCTGCAGGCGTCATTGAATTTGGGCGGGCAGGAGATATTTAATTTGAGGAACGCGAACAAGTCGGTGGCGATCAATAAGCTGACATTGGAAAGTACCGAATTGAACGTGGAAAGCAGTGTGCGTCAGCAGTATTATTGGGTGTTAGCGTTTCAGAAGCTGTTAGAGTTGTCGGAACGGGTGTTAGAGCAGATTGAAGATCAGTTGGAGTTGGCGCAGGCGCTGTACGACGTGGGGTCGGTGACGGAATTGGACGTGCTGCAGGCGGATATCGACGTGGGGAATCAGGAAAATGATGTGTTGTCTGCAGAGCATAATTTGCAGATGGCGCGGGAGGAATTGAACCGGCTGCTGGGCATCGATTTGTCGTCGGAATACCCGATGGTGGATGAATTCCGGGTGACGGCGCCGGAATATGATTTGGATGAATTGGTGGCACGGGCATTGGAGAACCGTCCGGATATGAAGGTGTCGGAGTTGACCGAAGATATATACCGGAACAACGTGAAGATGAGTATGGCGGGTTACCTGCCGACCATATCAGGTTCGATTTATCACGGCAGGTCGGAACAATCGGGGGGGAATGTGGATTTTACGTTGAATCCAAGAAACCGGACCACACAGTATTCGTTGGGGTTGAGCTGGACATTGTTCAATGGATTTTCCCGGGAGAAATCGCTGCAGGAATCGCGGGTGGCGCACCGTCAGGCGCAGTTGGACCAGGTGGGTTTGGAGCAGAGGATCGAGCAGTCGGTGCGGCAGGCGTATTATACCTTGATTCGGATCTGGGATCAGAGCCGGGTGACCGAGGAGAATCGGGAATTGGCGGGACGGCAGTTGGAACTGGAGCAGGAACGGTATCGGTTGGGGGCGGCGTCCCGATTGGAACTGCGGACGGCGCAGGTGACCTATACGCAGGCGGAAACAGACCATATTTACAAGACATTGGAATACTTGATCAATTTGGCATTGCTTGAGGAAGCAGTGGGGGGAGCGTAAGACGAGTAACAAGTTGCAAGTGGCAAGTAGCAAGTTTGTGTCGGGTTTATAAACCCGACTTACGGAGACCCCCTTTTTTATTCCCCTCCGGGAACCGGGGGGGAGTTCTAAGATTCCCGCACCCGCGGGAATGACAAAACATATTGGAGGATGTGATGTTTCGTGGGAAACGGAAATGGATATGGATAATCGTGGGGGTGATTGTGGTGGGTGGATTGGTGGCAGCCAACCTGACCAAAGACCGCACCAAGCGCATCGACGTGTTCACCGATTTTGCGGAACGGGGGGAATTGGTGGAAACGGTGTCGGCATCGGGGAAAATACATCCGGTGACAGAGGTGAATATCAGCGCGAAAGTGACGGCGGAAATTTTTACACTGCCGGTGGAAGAGGGGCAGTTTGTCAATAAGGGGGATTTATTAGTGAAACTGGATCCCACGGACTACCGGGAAGCAGTGGAGCAAGCGGAACAGAGGCTTCGGTCAGCGCAGGCGATGGCACAGAAGGCTCGCAGCAAGTACAATCAAACTAAGGGATTGTTCGATAAGAACCTGGAATCGGTGTTTAATTTAGAGAATGCGGAAGCGGATTTGGAAATTGCCAACAGCGGAGTGGATCAGGTAAAGGCGGCGTTGAAGGATGCTCGGGATAAGCTGGCGAAGACGGAAATCTATTCACCGATGAGTGGGACGATTACGATTCTAAATAAGGAATTGGGGGAAATCGTGTCGGAGGCGATGTTCCGGGAAGATGTGATTATGGTGGTGGCGGATTTGTCGCAGATGGAAGTGCAGGTGGACGTGGACGAAAACGACGTGGTGGACGTGGAGATCGGCGATCCGGTAAAGATTGAAATCGATGCGTTTCCGGATACAACTTTCCGGGGGGAAGTGGTGGAGATTTCCCATTCGGCGACCACGCGGGGATACGGGACTCAAGAGGAAGTGACGAATTTCCTGGTGAAGGTGACTGTATTGGACGATATCGCACGGCTGCGACCGGGGATGTCATCGACGGTGGATGTTGAAGTCCACCGGTTAGCGGACGTGATTTCAGTACCGATTCAGTGCGTGGTGATGCGGAAACCGGAAAAGGAAGAGCCGGATTCTTTGGTGGGGGATTCCACGTCGGCGATAGCGGATAAGAAAGATAAGAAGAAAAAGAAGAAACATAAAGAAAACCGAAGAAACATCATACGGGAAGGTGATGATGATGACAAGGAAGACTGGATCGAGGTGGTGTTCGTAGTGGAAGAAGAGGTGGCGAAACGGCGGGTGGTGAAGACCGGGATTTCCAGTGAGTCTAATATACAGATTATCAATGGAGTCGAAGAAGGAGAAGAAGTGGTGAGCGGCAGTTACCGGGTATTGGGGAAGGAGTTGGAGGATGGGGACGACGTGAAAGTGAAGAGTAAGTGGGACGAAGATGAAGAAGAGGAATGATAGAATGGAATAATGGTTCGATTGTTAAATTGCTAAATTGTTGAATTGCTGAATTGTTCGATTGCTCGATGGCTTAATGGAGTAAGCGCGAAAGTAATGTCGGGTTCTTAAGAAAACCCGATTTAAGACACCCCCCCTTTTTAATTCCCCCCCGGGAACCGGGGGGGAAGCATAAAAAAACTGGATAGATTATGGAAAATGGGCATTTAATTTCGCTGAAGGATTTGACAAAGACGTACGAATTGGGTTCGATAAAAGTGCCGGCACTGAGAGGGATTACCATGACGATCAATCATGGAGAATTGTTGGCGATCATGGGACCGTCGGGGTCGGGGAAATCCACTTTGATGAACATTATCGGGTGTTTGGATGTGCCCACTGAAGGGGAATTTTATTTAGCAGGGGAAGACGTATCCCAAATGACCGATAATCAGTTGGCGGTGATTCGCAACCAGCGGATTGGATTTGTGTTTCAGACATTTAATCTGCTGCCGCGGGCGGATGCGTTTCATAACGTGGAACTGCCGTTGATTTACCGAGGAGTGACGTCAAAAAAACGGAAGGAAATGGCAAGGGAAGCGTTGGACCGGGTGGGGTTGGCGGACCGGATGAAACATCGCCCATCGGAATTATCGGGAGGGCAGCGTCAGCGAGTGGCGGTGGCAAGGGCATTGGCGGGGAATCCGTCGTTGATCTTGGCGGATGAGCCCACGGGGAATCTGGATACCGTTACCGGTGAAGAGATTATGCAGTTATTCGCGGAATTGCACGATGAGGGGAATACGATTGTGCTAGTGACTCATGAGGTTCATATTGCCAAGTATGCGAAGCGGACAGTGAAGTTATTGGACGGGATGATATATACGGATAAGATGAATAGTGTGAAAGAGTGAATGGAATCAATGGTTCGATTGTTTCATTGTTCGATTGTTGAATTGTTGAATTGTTCTATGTTAAAAGGTCGAAGAAGTTGATGACAGATGATAGTACAAAGAATATTATGAAGGATAGTTTGTGTCGGTAAAAAGTATAGTCGTGGAGAGTTGGCGGATCGCCTGGCAGGCGTTGAAGTCCAATAAGATTCGGAGTATCCTTACCACCTTGGGGATTGTGATTGGGGTAACCACGGTGGTGTTGATGATTATCATCGTGCAGGGGCTGAACCAGTCGTTTAAGGGGGAAATTTCTATATTAGGTTCGAATACAATCTATATACAGAAGTGGCCCTGGGCGGATACCGATTGGTGGGATGTGCGCAAATGGCCTGAAATAGGAGATAAAGAATACCGTGCATTGAAGAACAGCACTACTTTAGCGACACATGTGGTTCCCTTTGTGGAAACTCGCCGTCCGGTGGCATTTCAGGAACGACGATTAGGCAGGGTCAGCATCAATGGAACCGCTGATGGTTACGAGGATATTTCCACATTTTCCCCGGCATACGGGCGATTCGTAAGCCCGATGGATGTACATCGCAATCGCAGTGTGGCGGTGATTGGGGAGACCATCCGTGAGGAGCTGTTTCCGTACCGGAATCCCATCGGGCAGCGGATAAAAATCGGTCCGCACAGTTTTCGGGTAGTGGGAGTATTGGAAAAGCAGGGGACGATTTTTGGGCAGTCATTAGACGAGGTAATCTACATTCCCTATGGGACATTATTGAAGAAATTCGGCAGGCGGCGGGGTTGGTCGATTATCGTGGCGGTCGATGATGTGACGCAGTTGGAGGAATTGGAGATCGAATCCCGGGGGATTGTGCGGAAAGCCCGCAGGTTGAAGCCGTGGGATAAGGATAATTTTTCTTTGAATCAGCAGAGTCAGATCCTGGATTTTTATAACAAGATTACTTCCGGTGTGTATGCCGGAGGGATTATGATTGCGTCTATTGCGCTGTTGGTGGGGGGAATCGGGATTATGAATATCATGTTAGTGTCGGTGACGGAACGGACGCACGAGATCGGGATTCGGAAGGCGATTGGGGCGAAGCGGTCGGATATTTTGTGGCAGTTTTTGACGGAATCGGCATTTATTTGCTCGGTTGGGGGTGTGATTGGGATCGGTGTTGCGTACATTTTAGGCAGAATCATCGACCAGTTTTTGCCCACGGCGATGCCGATGTGGGTGGTGTTCTTAGCGTTGGGATTTTCTGCCACGGTGGGATTGTTTTTCGGGATTTGGCCTGCTTCCAAGGCAGCCAGGATGAATCCGATCGAGGCGTTGAGGTATGAGTAACAGAAGTTGAAAAGTTGACAAGTTAGCAAGTTGGCAAGTTGGTGTCGGGTTTCAGAAA
This sequence comes from uncultured bacterium, assembly GCA_965372135.1. GTDB lineage: Bacteria > Electryoneota > RPQS01 > CBDVBD01 > CBDVBD01 > CBDVBD01. Next base: position 6,554 of record CBDVBD010000093.1, read on the forward strand.
ACCCGACCTATAATGACTGGGTCCCCGCCTACGCGGGGATGACAGAAGAATTGTCAGGATCGCGGGGATCCTGACCTACTAAGACAGACTGTCAGGTGGGGAATCGAGATTCGCTGACACCTGACAGCACAAGCTTGATTGTCTCATTGTTCGATTGTTCAATTGTTGGAAGGTTTATTTCAGAGTAAATCGTGACGGTTGGTGAGAATTCATTGATGGCGCTGCAAGCCATCTGGGCACATAAGATGCGGTCATTCCTGACGTTGTTGGGCGTGATTATCGGGGTGACGACCATCATCGCAATGATGACGGTGATTACCGGCATTCAGAAGATGATGGAAAAGGAAATGAGTGGATTATCGTCCAGTGTGTTCCAGGTGCAGCGCAATGATTTAAGTGTAGGTATTCATATCGGAGGGCGAAGAGTTCGGCGTCCACCGATCAAGGTTGAACATGCAGATGCGATACGGGAACGATGTCCGTCGGTGGCGAATGTGGGACCGGAAGTGTGGCGATGGGGGAATCAAGTATCCTACGCGGGGGAAAAGACCAATCCGAATATCGTATTGGCAGGCGGAGTGCCGGCGTTTATGTATAACAACGCAGAATATGTCCACGAGGGGCGGTTTCTCACGGATTTGGATGTGGAATATAACCGTTCGGTGGTGGTGATCGGTCAGGATGTGATCAATAAGCTGTTTCCTTACGAGGATCCGATCGGGAAGCGGGTGCGGATTAACGGGAAGCGGTTCGAGGTAGTGGGGATATTGGAAGAACGGGGTACGTCGTTTGGGGAATCCAAGGACAACCATGTGGTGATTCCGATCACCACGTTCCAGAAGCAGTATGGGAAGAAGCGGTCGATCAATATCACGGTGCAGGCAGTCAGCGCCGCTCGGATGAATCAGGCGATCGAAGAAGTGCGAACGGTGATGCGGGTGGAACGGGGATTGAAATCTTATGAGCCGGATAATTTCGGGATTTGGTCGTCGAATACGTTGATCGAATCATTCAATAAGTTTACGCTTTGGATCAAGATTGCGGCGATTGGGATTTGCGGGGTGTCGCTTTTGGTGGCGGGGATCGGGATTATGAATATTATGTTAGTGTCGGTGAGGGAACGGACTCGGGAGATCGGTATTCGGAAAGCGTTGGGCGCCAAACGACGGCATATTATGGTGCAGTTCTTGATCGAAGCGGTAGTGCTGACGGAGATCGGGGGCGGGATTGGGATATTGGGGGGGGTGGTTCTTCCCATGGTGTTGGCATCGTCGATTAACCTTCCCACCGCGGTGCCGATTTGGGCGTGTGTGTTAGGGGTAGTGTTTTGCAGTATAGTGGGGATTGGATTCGGGTTGTGGCCAGCGATGAAGGCGGCACGGTTGGATCCGATAGTGGCGCTCAGGTATGAGTGAGGAAGTTGGAAAGTTAGAAAGTTGAAAAGTGATCCGGCATTTTGGTGTCGGATTTTTTATGTCTCCGCTATTTTACCAATGGGTCACGCAAGCTTCAGCAAAAAGCGGTAGCAAGCTACCGCACTCCATAGCATCAAATCAAGGGGAGATTTTACTTGATTTTAGAAAGGAAATTCTTTATTTTGGCATAACACTTACTACAGCATCACAGGTTGGAGGAATCTTTGAGTTTTTCCGATTGGGTGGCACAGATCGACGGCTGGGTGTGGGGCTACTTTCTGATGTTCCTGTTGGTGGGCACCGGGGTGTTCCTGACGTTTCGGCTCAGGTTTTTGCAGGTGCGCCATTTCAAGCACGGCTGGGGGCTGATAACCGGGAAATGGGACGACCCGAAAGATAAGGGTGAACTCACCCATTTTCAGGCGTTGTCCACGGCGTTATCGGCGACGATCGGCACCGGAAATATCGCGGGTGTGGCGACGGCGATTGCCTCCGGGGGTCCGGGAGCGGTATTTTGGATGTGGGTGACAGCGGCGGTGGGGATGTGTACCAAGTTTACCTGCTGCATGTTGGCGCAGAAGTTCCGGGAGATCGATAAGGATGGGGTGGTGGCTGGCGGTCCGATGTATTATCTGCGCGATGGGTTGAAGACACCGTGGTTGGGGTGGTTGTTTGCGCTGTTTGCGGCATTGGCGTCGTTCGGAATCGGGAATATGGTGCAAGCCAATTCGGTGGCGAATCCGCTGTTCGATTATTTAGGGTGGCCGAAGCTACTGATCGGAACTATCTTAGGAATTCTGGTGGCGTTGGTGATTATCGGCGGGGTGCGGCGGATTGCCAGGATGGCGGAACGGGTGGTGCCGTTTATGACGGTGGTATATGTGGTATGTGCGCTAATCATCATTTTTGTCAATATCGGCAAGGTTCCTGGGGCGTTTGGGGCGATATTTTCCGGGGCGTTCGGGTTGAAGTCAGCGGGGGGCGGAGTGTTGGGATATACGGTGGCTCAGGCGATGCGGTTCGGGATCGCCCGGGGACTGTTCTCCAACGAGTCGGGACTGGGTTCGGCGGCAATCGCTCATGCCCCGGCGCGGACAAAGGAGCCGGTGCGTCAGGGAATCGTGGCGATGTTGGGACCATTTATCGATACGCTGATCGTCTGCACCATGACGGCGTTGGTGATTATCGTCAGCGGGCTGCATCAGACCACCGATCTGACCGGAGCCAGTTTATCGGCGGGGGCATTCGCCAAGGCACTGCCCAATTTCGGGCAACATGTGGTTAGTTTTGGCTTGGTGTTTTTCGCTTTTACCACTATGGTGGGGTGGAGTTATTACGGGGACCGGTCGGTGTATTTTTTATTTGGAAAGCACGGGAAACCGGCGGTGCATGTGTACCGATGGATCTACGTGATTCTGATTCCGGTGGGAGCCTGGTTATCGCTGCCGCTGGTGTGGAACCTGTCCGACATTGCCAACGGATTGATGGCGTTTCCTAATTTGGTGGCGTTGATTGGATTGTCGGGCGTGGTGGCTAAGATGCTGCGGGATTACGAAGCACGAAAGCCGAAGCTGGTTCCGTACCGTGGGTAGGGTTTTAGGAGGATATAGAAAAAGGGGTGAGACTATGCGACAACATTGGAATAGTGGGTGTTTATTAGGCGGGTTGATTCTGGTCACCGCGTGTACGGTGGGCTGTCAGGCGAAATCGCCGTTGACGGAGGATTCGCTGAAGACATTGCGGGCAGAGATGGTGGCAACCCAGATCGAGGCACGTGGGGTGCACGATTCGGAAGTGCTGGAGGCAATGCGCACCGTTCCCAGGCACAAGTTTGTGGCTAAGCATTTGTATCCATTAGCCTATTCGGACCACCCGCTGACGATTGGGGAAGGGCAGACGATTTCGCAGCCGTATATCGTGGCGTTTATGACCGAGGCGCTACGGCTCCAGCCGCATTTCAAGGTGTTAGAAATCGGGACGGGATCAGGATATCAGGCGGCGGTGTTGGCGGAAATAGTGGATAGCGTTTTGACCATAGAGATTATCGAAAGTTTAGGCAAAAGCGCACGGGTGACGTTATCCAAATTAGGGTATAAGAATATTCAGGTGCGGATCGGAGACGGATATCAGGGATGGTCGGAAGCAGCGCCATTCGATGCGATTATTGTAACTGCGGCACCCCCGGAAGTTCCACAACCGTTGATCGATCAGTTGAAGGTGGGAGGCAGGATGGTGATTCCGGTGGGGGATTACATTCAGGAACTGATACGGATTACCAAGACAGAAGACGAGGTGGTACGAGAAAGCCTGCTTCCGGTGCGGTTTGTGCCGATGACGGGAGAGGCGCAGCAATGATGATTCTGTCAGGTGAGGATAGTTGACAACACAGATAATGATTCCGTCAGGTGAGGACACCTGACGGCACAGATAATTCGGATATATCTATGATTGATTTACATACCCATCCATCGCCGTGGCGGACGTCATGGCAAGCCTTCAGACAGTTTGCGCATCAGGCGTGGAAACGGAACTTGCAGGTGTTGGGGATTTGTGAGCATGCGCCGCGGTTGAATCCCAAGGTTCCATGGAGATCATTGTATTTCCACGAGATGGATCGCTACTTTCAGACATTGGAAGAAATCCGGATGGAGTTCGAGGGGGAATTAGAAGTGCTCCGAGGATTGGAGGTGGATTATCATGCGCCGGTGGTGGGGGTGATCGGTCCGCTGCTGGATCGTCACCGGCTGGATTATGTGGTGGGGTCGGTACATTTTGTGGATGATTGGGTGATCGATGATCCAGACACGTTACAGTCGCCGCCGTTTAAGGATTGTTCGCCGGAGGAGTTAGGAGACATGTACCTGCGGCGGCTGGAAGAGGCGGCACAGAGTGGGTTGTTCCAGGTGATGGCGCATGTGGATTATATCAAGAAATGCTGGGGTCATTTTGGGGGGAAACCAAAAAATTGGGATCAGCGATTCCGGAAAACGGCGCAGGTGTTTAAGGAATCCGGAGTGGTGGTGGAGTTGAACACCCGGGGCTGGATACAACCGGCGGTGGGAGATGCTTATCCCTCCCGGGATATGTTAAATACTTTGTTTGAGGCGGGAGTTCCCATTACGATCGGATCGGATGCGCATAGTATGGAAAGAGTGGGTGACGGCGTTGAACGGGGGATGGGGGTGTTGCACGAGATTGGATATCGGGAATTGACACTATTCCGAAATCGTGTTGCGAGGATAATTCCTTTAGCGACGGAACCGATAGCACAGGGTGTTGATCATGATTGACGACAGTTTATCCCGGACAAGACGTTGGATGTTTGCGGTGGTGAGTTTTTATGCCATCGTTTCCCTAATTATGTTAGTGGAATTAGCGCCCACCTGGTTTGTACGACTGCCAATCATCGATGCGGAGACGTATCATATCTGGGCGATACGAATCTCTGAAGGGCATTTGGCGGCGCATGAGCCGTTTTTCCTGAGTCCGCTGTATCCGTTCTTTTTGGGAATAGTGTATTTGATTTTCGGGCCTAATCCTGAAGCGGGAATGGCGATTCAGATTGTGTTGGGGATTGGAATTCTGTTAGGGGTTTTCGAACTCGGCGCCAGGATGTTCCGACCGTCGGTGGGGATGATGAGTGCGATTGTGCTTATGGTGTTTGGTCCGTTTTACTATTTTGCCAATACGCTGCTGTCCGCGACATTGATTTTGTTTTTGAATACTTTGATGTTGTGGCTACTGTGGCTGTTCAAGGATTCGGAAAAGGCTGGCAGATGGTTGTTAATAGGGATAGTAGGGGGATTGTCGGCATTGGCAAGACCGAATGTGCTCATTTTTTTGACGTTGCTGATACTCCCGTTGTTAGTTTGGCAGGGCAGGCAGGCTTGGAAGCGGTGGGGGTGGTTGTGGGTTGGGGTGGCAATATTGGTGGTGCCGGTGATTGTGCGCAATACAATCGTGGGGCGTGATTTGACGTTGACGACCACCACGGCTGGGATCAATATCTACATCGGGAATCACTTTGGATCTAATGGCAGTTATACGGAAGCACCGTTTGTAATGTCGGCGGATGCCGCAAACGAAGCGGAGGGGTATAGGTTAGAGGCGGAAGCCCGCACCGGCGAATCGCTGACGGCGGCAGCAGCGTCGCGGTACTGGTTAGGGCAGGCGTTGAAGGATATCGCCGGACATCCAGGGCAGTATATGTTGTTGTTGGGGCGGAAGGTTTTTCTGTTTTTCAACCGGGTGGAGGCACCGACCAATATCAGTTATTACGGGGCGCAGGTGTATTCGTCGCTGTTGCGGGCTTTTCGGGTGGATATGGGGCTGTTGATTCCTTTAGGGCTGGCGGGGTTGGTGCTTTCGATCCGGCGGGCTCGAGAATACTTGGTTTTCTATGTGTACTTTTTCAGTTATTTGCTGGCTAATTTGGTGTTTTTTGTGGCGTCAGAATACCGGTTTCCGGTGG
>CBDVBD010000094.1:0-12334 GCA_965372135.1 uncultured bacterium
GCCCCCCGGACTGTAATTTTTTGATTTTGGCGCCGGTAATACTCCCGAATCCGACGGTTGGCGTTGTTCCGCCTAACCGCTTTGCCCAAGCGCTTGGGCACCGTCACCGCAAACCGGTCGACGTCTCCCGGCAAAAAAAAACAACCATAGGACCCAACCGTGCGCGCACGCCTTCGCGGCGGACCCTTAGGACCTCCCGGTTCCCCCGTAAAATCATTCGCCGTGGGAGCCCCTGACCGCTGTCCCTTTCGGAGTCCGTGCCCTCTCTGGCTCCCGAATCCTGGCTGTAATATCTTGTAAATATTAGTCTCAACCGACCGCTTAACCCTTACTGATGGTATCGCTAACGGTTAATCGTTTCCTGCCCCGGGCGCGACGGCGCTTTAGTATCGCTCTGCCGGCTCGGGTGCTCATCCGCGCCCGATATCCGTGCTTGTTCCGGCGCTTTCTATTGGAAGGCTGAAATGTCCGCTTCATGAGACCCGCCTTTTATTGTTGATTTACAAACTAATAAATATAACAAAATATTTCCCCCTATGCAACCATTTTTTCAAAATACACCGGAACCCCCCACAAAAACACAACCCTACATAAAGCCATATATGTCAGCATATTAAAAACTTTTTTATTCCAGCGATTTTTCCTCTTGACAAAGAAATAATTTCTCCCTATATTGCTCCTCGCCGTCTTTTTGTCCTGAACAACCTAATTTATACAGTCCGTCGGCACCCGTTCTCACCGGGAATCTCCCACCCAAATTATTTATTTTTATTATGTCTAAAACGCATTCCATCCAAAATGTCTGGTCACAATTCCTGGACTCGGTCAAACAGAATATTCCCGACCAGAGTTACCAGACCTGGTTCGTGCCGCTAAAACCACTGAACCTCGAAAATCATGCTCTGACCATCGAAGTCCCCAGCAGCTTTTACTATGAATGGCTGGAAGGACACTATAACAAGCTGATCAAGGACACCTTGTTCGAAATCCTCGGAAGCCAGGCACAGGTGAAATTCGAAATCGCCCGATCCTCCGACTCCGGCTCATCCTCGGCTGACGGCAAATCCACTGTCGCCGTCCCAACGATCAGCTATTTCCCCAAACCAGTGGATGAAGGCACCCAGCTAAGCCCCCGTTACAACTTCGAAAACTTCGTGGAAGGCGACGGCAACACCTTTGCCCGTACCGCCTGTTTAGCTGTCGCCGAAGCTCCCGGTCGCACCCGATTCAACCCCATGTTGGTCTACGGAGGCATCGGATTGGGCAAAACTCACTTGGTGCAAGCCATCGGCAACTTTGCCAAACAGCATAATACCGTCCGCAACGTCATCTATATTTCCAGCGAAAAATTCACCCACGACTTCATCCGATCCGTCAGGGAAAACAAAACCACCGATTTTTCCAGCATCTACCGAAACACCGACCTGTTGTTGGTGGACGACGTCCAGTTTTTTGCCGGCAAGGAACGCACCCAAATGGAATTTTTCCATACCTTTAACACCCTGTATCAAGCCGGCAAACAAATCGTGCTTTCCGCCGACCGCCCCCCAAAAGAGCTGGACCACATCGACGAACGCTTGGTATCCCGCTTCCAATGGGGATTGATCACCGACATCCAGCCCCCGGACTTCGAAACCCGGGTCGCCATCCTGCAGAAAAAAGCCGAGGAGGACGGTCCCGAACTGCCGGAAGACATCATCAATTTTCTTGCATCCCAAATCACTTCCAATGTCCGCGAGTTGGAGGGCGCCTTAATCAGCCTCTATGCCTACTCCTCATTCCACAGCGTCGATATCACCCTGGACCTGGCGAAACGGGTCTTAAAAGACCAAATCGGACGCCCGGCAAAAAAGTTGTCCATCGAAGACATCCAAGTAATGACAGCCGAATATTTTGACCTGCCCAGCGACTTGCTGCGCTCAAAAACCCGCAAAAAAGAGATCGCCCGAGCCCGCCAGGTCGCCATGTACTTGTGCGCCCGGCACACCGACCATTCCCTGAAAAGCATCGGTTTATTATTCGGTGGACGTGACCACACCACGGTTATTCATGCCAGGAAATTCATCGCATCCGCCATCCAAAACAATCCCGAAATAAAGAAATCGGTTGAATCCTTACAAAAGAAGATCGATCTGGCATCACTATAAAAGGGCACCAATTCTTAATATCCAATCGCGTAGGAACCGACTTATCGCCCCTACGCTTACCGCTGGAAAACCCGGAAATGTCATTCTTGCGGAAGTAGGAATACAGTTCTGATATGCTGATCTCCTCTAAAATTTGGAAAAACTCTCTTACAACTTGTCAATTTGCTAACTTGACAACTTACTAACTATTCACATCAACGACTGTGAATACCTGTGGATTACCTGTGGATAACTAACACGTCCAATAAGTATCTTATCGAGTCATTCTCTTATCGACACTTATCCACATCCGGAAAGCAAATATCCACAACAGCAACAGCAAAAGTACAACCATACATATACCCAGGAAATAACACCTAACATCATTTGTCCACTTTATCCACCGAATATAATCATCTACATATTTAATAAATCACAATAGATTTAGTAATATACAATAAATCCCTATGAACGTCAAAACCATAAATAACAACATCACTAAGACATCTGCCCTTCTTTGCAAACCGTAAATAGGAGTTCACGAACATGCAGCGTATAACTATCCTCATTATCCTAATTTCAGCTATCAACTCAAGTACCATTTTTGCCGTTCCGGTTGACGGTAACTGTTTCCTGGAAAACCAACCCAGCCATGAAAACATCGGTGTGATATTTGTAGTAGATACCACTGGTAATATAGCAGATTCGGTGCTTACCGAACCTAACGGACATTATGAAACCGACATTGGTGAAGGCATCTACAATATTTACTTTACCGAACCCGGGTATGCTGGTCATGGCATCTATAATCAGTTGATAACTGCTCCCACTACAATAACTGACGTGACTCTGTCGGAACTCCCAGCGGGACAGACTCTTACAGACACCTTATCCGGCGAACTACCGGCTGGCACTTACCTGATTGAAGATAATATTAGGATACAATCCGGTGATTCTTTGACTATCGCTCCCGGATCCGTGTTCCTATTTTCATTCCATTATAGCTTTGAAATTTTAGGCAAGTTAACCGCTGTGGGCACTGCTTCGGACAGCATTTATTTCATGAGTGCATCCGAAACGGTACCCTGGGTCAGTATCATTTTCCGCAACGGATCGTCCCCGGAGAGCGAACTATCCTACTGCTATATCACCGATGCAGACGGCAGCGCCATCAACACCTACTGGACTGATATTACAATCTCCCATTGCACTATCACCGAAAACACCGCCAACTGGGGCGGCGGCATCTATGTTTCTTACTGCGATCCCATAATTTCCGACTGCATCGTAACCAACAACTCCGCTAAACACAACGGCGGCGGTATCTATGTGACGCGTTCCGCTCCCATTATTACCAACTGCATCATCACCGGAAATGAATGTAACTGGGGTGCATGGGGCAGCGGTCGCGGCGGCGGCGGCATCACCGCCAACCATTCCTCCAGTCCCATCATTACCGGTTGCACTATTACCGGAAACCGTTCCTATTACCACGGCGGTGGGATCAGTATCAACGACGATTCCCATCCCGTAATCACCGATTGCATCATAACCAGTAATATCGCCGACACCACCGGCGGCGGGGTCTGCTGCCACCAAAACTGCCATCCCACCATGACCAACTGCATCATCGACAGCAACACCGCAATGAAGGGCGGGGGTATTTGCATGGGTTTTAACTCCACATTCACCGTGGACAGTTGCCAAATCAATGCTAATACCGCCGACACCCTGGGCGGCGGCATCTACATCTTCAACAGCGAACCTATATTTTCCAACTGCACCATAGCGTACAATTCCGCCCCTGATTCCGGCGGCGGTATCTACGCTCACAACACCGGCATGGATATCATAAACTGCACCTTCAGCCACAACAATTCCCCTATCGGTGGTAATGCCTTCTTCACTGCCGATTCTCTGGATACATTGTACGCAGATACCCTGATTAATAACATTTTCGCCTTCGCTACCGAAGGAGAGGGGGTTTATATCGACAGTTTCCGTCAGGGTTTATCTATGAGTTACTGCGATATCTACGGCAATACCGGTGGTCGTTTCGGAGGCGTGGTCCCCGATTCCTTAGGCGATATCATCACCACCAACGCCAACGACGATTCCTGCGACGTCTTTTACAACATCTTCTTCGATCCCCTGTTCGATGACCCGGTGGCCCTAAATTTCCAATTGCTTTCTGGATCCCCCTGTATCGACGCCGGCGATCCCACTTTCCCGCTTGACCCGGATACCACCATCGTCGACATCGGTGCCTTCTACTTCGACCAACAATCTGTCGTACAGATAAAACCCTTATCCTTACAACCCAAAACGTATCGCTTACATCCCCCATACCCCAACCCCTTCAACCCAATAACCACTATTTCCTACGGAATACCAACCACCGGTCACGTAAAATTGGTTATATACAATCTCCTTGGCAGGCAGGTTGCAACCTTAGTGGACCATACGGTACAAACCGGAACTCATACCATCACCTGGAATGCCGGCAACTACCCCTCCGGCATCTACTTCTGCCGCCTGGAAAGTGCTGGTTTTCAACAGACCCAAAAACTGCTCTTATTAAAATAGCTGGTACTGTAGGGTGTCCGCACCCTGCAGAGTGTAGGTCAGGATCCCTGCGATCCTGACAGCATATCTGGCGGATGGCAATCCCGAGTAGGGGTCGACTTGTCGTGCCCGCCATCTGTCATCCTGAGCGAAGCGTCTCTGGATCCGCCTATGGCGGGAAGGATCTCATAAACCTATATCGTGAGGGGAACCACCAATGCGCACCACCCTAATACCGCTAATCTCCTTTCTCTTCCTGCTATCCACTTCCGTATCCACCCTCTATGCCCAAATTTATTCTGAAGGCGAGGAATGGTTCTGGTACAATGCAGAGAGCGTCCGCCACACCCGCGCCGAACTTGAGATAATCCTGGCGCATCATAAAATTTGGCTTACCAAAGTAGAGAGTGTTGCTGTACAATACAAATACGAAACTGAAACCGATTCTCAAGCTGTCCTTCGAAGTCCACGCAGGGTTTATATGTTTCGATATACAAGACCAGAAAACGCCTTCGATTCTTTGCTTATGGATTTGGCATACCATCCGTTCCGAGCGAAACTTGAGTCTGCGGATCTGAGAAGAGCAGATTTGGGTGGTGCGAATCTGACTTGGGCGAGTTTGGCGCGTGCGGATCTGACTGGGGCGAGTTTGGAGGGTGCGGATCTGACTGGGGCGAGTTTGTATGGTGCGGATCTGACTGGGGCGTGGTTGGATAGTGCGAATCTGACTAGGGCGAGCTTACAAGAAGCGAATGTGACTGGGGCGAATTTATTCGAAACCAATATGAATATTGCTGATTTGTATGGTACCAACATGTCTGGCGTGGTTTTCCAACCTGACACACTTCCTCAACCTCAGGACATCGCCTTCGCCAGGAACCTTTCTAAAATGACCTATTGGGACAATCCTGGTCCTCTGATCGAACTTAGAAAACGCTTGAGGGAAGCAGGTTATCGAAGACAAGCTAAAGAAGTCAATGCCGCTTACCGCCGAACAGATGCAACCTGGTTAGAAACGTTCTTATATGACTGGACCTGCGAATACGGCATAGCCTACAACCGCCCCTTTATCATCCTTGGCGCTGGTATTTTTATTTTCGGCGCCCTGTATTTCAATTTCGCCAGGGTGTTTCGTAGTGGTACATACAATTATCTTCTCGCGACTAGGAGGGGATGGAAAAAAGAGCGTGATGAAGGGGAGGAAGACTGGCAAGAAGTCCGTGCCTATTGGAGAACAATCAGCGTAGCGTTGTTGTTCAGCCTCCAGCGCGCCTTGCGCATCGGCTACCGCCAGTTCAGCCCTGACAGTTGGATTAAAATGATGCTGCCGCCGAAATTCGAGATAACATCCCGCGGCTGGCCCCGCTTCGTATCCGCCATCCAATCCATCATCGGTATCGGCTTGGTCATCCTGGCTCTGCTCAGCTACTTCGGCAGCCCGTTTGAGTATTAAACTTGAACAAATGACGCCGAGGACTTCATCAACTTTCCACAAAAAACCCAGGGATCACTCCCTGGGTACGGTTAAATTATTTCCCAAATATGTGGTATTATCACGACCGCGAGATGAAAAACACCCCCAATAACACCAGTACCACCCCGGCTTTGGTGATAATCTGCGCTGTTACTCCGACCACCAAAGATGCATATACAAAAATCCAACCCATCGGCTTACTCCCGTAAAATAAGTGTTTTCCTGGACACCGAGGAGACCAATTCATCGTAAATCAAAACTGATAAGAATTATACATAAATTCCCCTTAAAAATAAAGGGTTTTCTCCATTGTTCCAGTGGATGAATGTTCCCACCGATCGTCACGCTGTCATCCCGCAATTGATCCCCTGCCCCCGAAGGGAGAATGAATCCGTTAAAATGTACCTAAAAGTGATATTTAGCTTGACTTAGAATATATTAATTCTTATATTAATAGTGATAAGTATAAGACCAACTATTGATGATGATGAAAAACATTGATCTTTAAGCGCATGTAGTGAACTGCATCCTTATTGGGGTGGCGCAAGGCGCAGATTCGTTCAGGCTGTTTATGCCCGAGTAGCATCGCTAACTTCTTTTATCCCCTGAATGGATAGTCTGTTCGGGGATTATTTATTTTCAAAAACACAAGAGTCATTACGCTGAAAAAAACCATTTAGTTAAGGAGGGTGCCATGAACAAGCGAATGCTAATATTTGTGTTGATGTTTGGGATGGTTAGTGCGTTGAGTGCTAACGCTACCCTAACGATGGTGTCTGAGCCGACCCTCATCGAGTGGTGGGGTACGGACACACCTCAACCGGATACCATCATGTATGACGACCCGACTGTGGGAAGTTTCATCATGTTTGATGGAACGTACTATATTTCGGTGCGGTTTACCCCGCTCTTGGATTTCGATCTCCGCGCCGCCTACATCAGTCTTTACGTGTTCAATATGGACACCACCTTTGACGTTTGGGTGACTGGTGATAGTGGTGGGTATGCCGATCCAAGCAACATATACGAACACGTGGTTGATTACCCGGCGCTTAACGGATGGAATCAGGTGGATTTTGCGGATACCCACAGCTTTAATGCCAATCAGGATTTTCATATAGTGTACGGTCCCCTCTTCGCAACCAATGATCCTTCCGTCGGACCAGGCGTCTATCCCCTGCTCGATAGCAATGCCGACTGGTTGAACCGGAGCTATTACAACAGCACTTGGCCTACCACACCACCCTTAACTCACATATCTGGATATGACTGGCGCTGCCGAGCTGGTGGTGAATATTCCAGCGGTGGCTGGACTGATTTGGGCGTGGCTAATGTGGACAATGTTGAGCAGGTATACTTCCTTTGCCAAAACGATCTAGCCACTTTCCGGGCGTTGATAGAAAACGTCGGCACTCTGGATGTGACCACCTATAATGTGCAGTGGAACGTTGATGATGAAACCGGTATCACGGTGTTCACTACTGCTGGAATTTATGGACCCCTATTAGCCGGTAATAACATCACCGTAACGGCACCTCTTGCATGGATGGCAACTACTCTTGGCGAGTTTATTGTCACCGCCGTGGTCACCGCCGCTGGCGATGCCATTCCGGAAAACGATTCCAGACAACTGGAGCAGCAGGTGGATGATCCCGCCCTGGCGCACCTGTTAGACTACGATATACCTGAACTCCAGGTACAACTAAGCCTAAATCCCAATAGTGGTCGCGCCATGGAATACGATGCCTGCACCTACCCGATTGATATTATACACCTTGAGGTGGACAATCCGGATGCCGCAGGAAATGCCATCATAAGAATATATGGTGATGACGGGCTGGATAATCCCGATCCTGGTGCAATCCTGTTTGATTCCACCGTGGCGCTTATCGTGGGGAACAACATTATTCCCACCGGGATCATTCCAATTGTGGATGGACCATTCTACGTGGCGTATCTGTATGCAGATGCTACCACCCCGAACCTTGGCTTTGACGGCGAACCATCAGCCAGCTCCAATTTGACCATGCCTATGCAGTGGCGAACAATTAATAGTGGTGCCGACTGGCTGCTGGATTCCGGCGGTGACCTTTTCCTGCGTGCCATGGTGACTCCCCCAATGGCAGCGACCTGCGAGCCTGCTACCCAGGTTTCACCAGACATTAATATTGGTGTACAGGTGGATTACTATGTTGACGGAACGACGGTGCCATACTGTTTAGATCCAACTCATCCGCCAGGACCGAGCTACCCACACACTGCTGCATATCTGGCAATCGCAAATAGTTACCAGGACTGCTACCTGGTGTACATCAATGCCTGCTTGGATGCGAACGAGAATCACATACCCGGTCACACGGGTCAAATTTCCAGGGTGATTCAGTTGGATTTCCATCCCAATTATGCAACCGGATTAGCGTTTGACCGCCGCGACAACTCCTTCTGGTGTGGTGATTGGAATACTCATACTTTGTATCACTTTGCCGATATCACAGGAACCAGAACCATCGAGCTCTACGGTAGTTTCCCTGCCGGCTATTTCGGCTTACCGGAAATGCCCATTTCAGGTTTAGAAATGGATATGGAAAGCAACTCGCTGTGGGCAACAACCAATGGGAACCCCGACATGTGGCTTGAGTTCGACGTCTCTGATACAAGTGCTCCAAGCCTAATCCAAGGACCTTTTCCAATACTGTGGCAGAGCGGCGGTGGCCCTAATAGCGCGGGAGGTTTGGAATACAGCGAGTTGTTAGACCAAATAGTTGCAATCAATCAGCACACCAACTCGGTGGAGGAATTTCAGGATGTCGGCATGGGCATTCCGACGCCATTGAGTAGCTGCAATTTGTTCTATAATGGTTATTCTTATGGTCCCGCTGTTTTAGACGGTCCTCGAGCCATAATAAACGATTCTACCTATGCCCAAGGACACCTTTACACTATTGATGTCTGGTGGGAAGAAACCGGTCCGTTCCCTCTAAACGATGGTCCGCCTCCGGAACCAAACGCCAACGCTGCGGGTAAATTTCATTGTCAAAGTACAAATAAAGGAACTGGTGGTCCTGGCGGTAACTATGCACGCTCAAAAAAGAAAGAGGGTATTCACGAAAACTATAAACCACTGAAAGCTTGCAGCACCTATGCCGTATGCACGGACATAGAGGTTAAAGGAGCGGACCCAAAATTTAAATGTGTGTGTTGCGGGCACAAATTCTATTGTCGCGATGGTCCGCTTGGGGCAAGGAGGGAATATCACTTGAGCCAAACTGGTAAGGTGAGACGGGATCGTCAAAGTCTTTTTGTTGTAGGGTACATTGATTTAATCTATGGAAAGCTCGACTTCTTTGAGTCATCCATGGAATATCATGATCATGTGGGTGCACACGGGAGTAGTGCAGTAGGTTATCCCACAAGCCTGACCCCAGGAACTGACTATAACCGATTCCTGGCGATACAGGACTCTTTGGGCACAGTAACACGATTCTCGAATCATCCTCTAAGCGTGGGACCATTAGAGACGCGTGCCATTGTAGGACCAGATACCACCACAGAATATTCTGTATCACCAGGCGATGTAATCACCTTCGATGCTTCGGGAACCGCATCCTATCCACCGTTAGCAGTCTATACTCCAAGTTATTCATCACGTTATCTTGGATTCCCGGGCGATACAATCAGCGTGGAATTTGAAGTAATTAATGCGGGCGGAGCTGCTACAGTGTCACTTTTACCCACAAGTTATCTTGGTTGGACGGTTGTTTCGTGTCCGTCCACTATCACTCTGGGTGCTGGGGAATATGACACAGTAGTGGTTCTTCTGGAGATACCACCTACTGTTAATGACTACGATGCGGACTTCTTTGAGCTTTTTGCCGCGTTAACACCTGATACTACATTTCAGGGAATGGTGATACGATCTATTCCCCCTCTTGACGTTACCATTGAAGCATTGGCTAACGATGTTGTACTGCAGTGGAGATCATCTAACAATCCCACGGATCCGCATTCGGATCGCATTAACTACAAAGTATGGCGCAGCACCGACCCATCTACGGGATTCACATCAGTTGCTACCGTCAGTGATACTACCTGGACAGACTATGGTATTTTACCTGGAAATGAAAAGCGTTTTTACCGGATAACAGCCGGGTATTACGAATAATTTGTAGAAACCTAACCTCAAAAAACAACAAAAGGCAGGTGGGCATCATCCCGTCTGCCTTTCTTTCTGCTATTTTGATGTAAGAAACTCGTCGGTCGGGTTCTGAATCTCGTGTCGCTGGGAACTTGTCCGGACCCATCGGGATGAAAAATTCTCTATGCTCTCTAAGCAACTGCGCGAGAAATCACGCCCAACGAAAAAATACAAAAAAACGTATTGAATTTGTCATATTTCTCCATTACATTACCAACAAAAGAAATCAACTATGCCCGGAGGCAATTTTTATGCAATTCACTGTAGGTCAACATTCGTTTCTGCAAGCCCTGTCTAAGGTTTCCAGCGTGGTGCCTCAGCGTTCCACCATCCCGGCGTTGAACAATGTCTTGTTCAACCTGTCCGGTTCGGAACTAACTCTGTCCGCCACCGACCTGGAAATTTCCCTGTCCACAAAGATCACCGTCAAAGGTTCTGAAGACGGCAGGGCGATCATTCTGGCGCGGAAGCTTTACGAAATCATTCGCGAACTACCGGACATCGACGTTACCGTGTCAGTCAACGAGGAACGGCGGGTGGAGATTTCCTGCGATCGCGGCAGCTACCAATTATCCGGCGACGACGTGGAGGATTTCCCCATGTTGCCGTCGGTTGAAGAAGGAACCGAAGTATCGATGGCGCCGGAAAAAATGCGCCGCATGATCGGAAAAGCCATCATCGCAGTCTCCCGTGATGAACTGCAGCCCGCTTTGACCGGAATCCTCCTGGAACTGCGCACCGATGAATGCCGGTGCGTGGCTACCGACGGGTACCGACTAGTCAAAATCATCGATACCTCCTTCAAGCTCGACGGCGAAGGGCAGAGCTTCATTGTCCCACACAAAGCCATGAATTTGTTGCATAAGCTCCTGGAAGAGGGTGGGGAACTGCGCCTGCGTTTCGACCCGAACCACCTTGTCTTCCGCTTAGACGAGTCGGAGCTAATCACTCGCTTGATCGAGGGTAAATATCCCCGCTACGAAGCCGCTATCCCCACCGGAAACACCAACATACTGCGGGTGGACCTGGAGTCATTGCGGGCATCGGTGCGTCGAGCCTCGATCTTCGCCGACTCGTTAAGCCGCCAGGTGCGGTTTAAGTTAAGCGAAAACACCATGGAGATCGCCGCTGAGGACATGGAAGTGGGCGGATCGGCACTGGAAACCTTGGAGGTGGAATACACCGGCGAGGAGCTGCAAGTTGGTTATAATTCTGCATATGTGCTGGATGCACTGAAGCAGTTGGATACCGATGAAGCCATCTTTGAGGTGGGCACCGCCGGTACGCCGGGGATACTGAAACCCACCGAGCAGATGCCGGATGAAGATTTTATGATGCTGATTATGCCGATTCGGTAGTGGTATCCAGTGTCTGTGTTTCCGCACTGGAGGCGGGATTTGGGGGTTAAGGCAATGGAGGGGAACCGACAGATTTTATCGTCCGGGGGTTGTGAAATGTGTTGTTTAAGGCACAGGTGGTAACGAACGAACCCGACCCTCCCGGTCGGGTTTTTTATGGTTGTTGAGCGAAAAAAAACGAAAAAAAAGCGAAAAAACGCAAATTTTACGGAAAGTTTTGTGAAAAATGAGTGAAAAAAGAGCGAAAAAAATGCGAAATTTGGGGGATATTTTAAAGGATATGCTCCAAGATCAAGGAATCGATCAGCGGATTCGCGAGGAGAGTGCGGTGGCGTTTTGGGAGGAGATTGTGGGGGAGAAAATTGCCAAAAATTCCCAGGCGGTGAAGATTTACCGGGGGGAATTGTTGGTGGAGGTGAAAAGCGCGGCTTGGAAGCAGCAAATCCAGATGATGAAACGCCAAATAATCAGCAAGTTAAACCAGAAACTGGGCAAAGGTACCGTGAAACAGATTCGGTTTACGTGATTATGATGATTACATTGGCTCATTGTTAAATAGTGCGACATGTCTGAAATTCAATATCGTAAGGGGAAGGAATTATGGTTAAATGTCTGG
>CBDVBD010000095.1:0-12321 GCA_965372135.1 uncultured bacterium
GGACTGTATCGGATCACACGGTATCCCCAGGCTTTTTCCGGCACATTCCAATTATTGGTTCCTTGTAAACCCAACATAAGGTTCAGGTTATCTCGCATTTTCCAATCGAGATAGATATACTTTGAGAATACATGTCTTCTACCTTCGCCAGGATTCACATCTGTAAGATATCGAATCATAAATTCATCCGACAGAAAGTACATCCCTCCGAAGTACACTCTCGAAAATGCAAATTTGTTCGTCAGTCCATCCCCTTCCGTCGCATCATGCATGTAATAAAAATACCCCGTCCCCTCCAACTTGTAACTACCAGGTTCCTCCGCCATCACAACCGAAAATGACAAAAGTACTGCAATAATAGCAGCGGTTAAGATCATCCCTTTGGGTGTCATAATTCCTCCGGTTTTGTTGATTTGTGGATTCTATGGCAATTTGTGAATCAGATAAACTGACAGAATATAACAGAAACTATAGATAAAGTCAAGACTTAGTTTTCAGAATAGTCAAGTATTCACATGCGAAGTATCATTGCTTTTTGTGCCCGCCATGCTTCAATCCAACGGATGCCGGAGCAACCTGGCAGGTTATCCCCCCTTCAAGGGGGGGAATAAAAGGGGGGTTTTATAAAAACACCACAATTTTTTGTGGTGTTAATCCACACCCAATGTACACCCTAACCGCTTCAGCGGTTTTAAAAATCGAAATTGTCTGTTGCAATTTTCTCATTTCTTCATTAAATTATCATAACGGGATCATTGTGAGGAAACATCCAAACTGGAGTAAAAATGCGCAAGATCGATCGCCGTGATTTCATCAAATCCAGTAGCAAGATTGCCGCTGGCAGTATGTTGTTGCCTGCAATTCTGACCGCCAATTCCCGCCACACTGGCGGCACCGACGAACCCAGTAAAGTAGTGGTGGTAACGGATGATAACTGTACCGAAGGGTACAATATCAACACCGAAGTTCTGCAGATTATTGTCGATACCGGTATCACCGAATATACAGAAATTTCAAATGTCGGTGAAGCCTGGATGTCGTTGTTTCCCGGGATAACATCCGATTCCGTCATCGGTATCAAAATCAGCCTGTTAAATCGATATGTCCCCACCCGCCCCGAAACCACTCAGGCTGTAATTGAAGGATTGCTGCAAATGCCGGTTCCCGGCGGGTTCGATCCCAATAACATCATCATTTGGGATCGATGGAACTCTGACCTGATCAACGCCGGTTATACCATCAACACCGGATCCACCGGTGTCCGTTGTTTCGGAACCACCCAAAGCGGCATTGGATATAACTACGACCAGCCACTGAGTGTACATATCAGAACCTGCTATCCATCGCGGATCCTCACCGATCATATCGACTACATGATAAATCTCGCCGTCATCAAAGACCATTCCTTCTCCGGTGCTACCCTGTCCTTGAAAAACCATTACGGTTCAGTCCATAATCCCGAAGCCCTGCACAACGGATACTGCAACCCATACATCCCCGCCCTGAACCAGCAGATTAGGGACGTGTTGGGCGACAAACAGAAATTCTGTATGGTCGATGCCATCTTCGGCATGTACTACGGCGGTCCCTCCGGTCCCCCAAATTTCGTGTATAACGGCGTCATTATGAGTGAAGATACTGTGGCGATTGATCGCGTCGGATTGGACATCTTAGTGGAACGTGGTATGAGCCACGCATGGCAAGCGACTCATATTGAAACCGCCTCGCAAGAACCCTATAATTTAGGGAATTACGATCTCGCATTGATCGATAGAATTGACATTGAAAATCCCTCCTCAGCGGTGTCCGATCTCACAGGAACCAAACCCACCGACTTTTGTATAATAGGCGTCTATCCCAATCCCTTCAATCAGAGTGCCGTCATCCAGTACAGCCTGCGTTCAGAATCAACGGTGAATTTGAGCGCCTACGATCTCCTGGGACGTGAGATAACTCGATTGGTGGATGGACTGCGTCCCGCCGGGATGCACAAGGCTATTTTCGATGGTTCCGGGCTTTCCAGCGGAACCTATTTTGCACGCCTGACCGTGGGCAATTTGTCACAGACACAAAAGTTGTTGCTGTTAAAATAGGCTAAATTCTTTTATATCATCTTACTCAACAGGAACTTCTATGTCCCTGGGAAAAGTCGTTTGTATAGTTTATGTACTAATGATTTTGCCCTTTGCCGTCATTGCTCAAAATTTACTTAACAACCCGGAAAGCATTGTTTTCGACGAACCACGCAATCGATACATTGTGTCTAATTGGGGCAACGGCGCCATCGTGCAAATCGACAGCAACGGCGCACAATCCTACTTCAGCACCGTATGGTTGAATCAGTACCAGATTGCGGGTCTGTACTTGTTCGGGGATACCCTACTAACCGCTACCGGAACCGGAACCGATCCCGGCGTTTCCGGATTCGACATCAACACCGATTCCCTGTTGTTTCACATCTCCCTTCCCGGTGTCGGACTCCCCAACGATATCACCACCGACACGTCGG
The DNA here is from genome assembly GCA_965372135.1 of uncultured bacterium. Taxonomy (GTDB): domain Bacteria; phylum Electryoneota; class RPQS01; order CBDVBD01; family CBDVBD01; genus CBDVBD01. The sequence continues at coordinate 2,510 of CBDVBD010000095.1, forward strand.
GAACCATTTACGTCACCGATTACTGGGGCGATAAACTGTACCGAATTGTTGATCACCAACCCTCAATTATCTTCGGGCAAGGTCAGGGACTGGGCAGCCCCAACGGCATCATGTACGACCGTCCCTATCATCGATTGCTGATATGTTCCGTGATGGGTCCCGGCGCGCCCATCTTACAGGTCGATTTGCAGGATACCACCCTATCCACGCTGGTCGTCACCAACATCAGCGGGTCCGATGGCATCGCCATGGATGATGACCGCAATCTGTATCTATCTGAATGGGACGTCGATGGAATTTACAAGTACGACAGCACCTTCACCAATCCCCCGGAGCTGTTTTCCACCGGACATCTGGACCCCGCGGATATCTATTTCGACCGGGTCAACAGCCTGCTCTGTATCCCCAACTTCAGCCGGCACACCGTGGATTATGTACCCATCGAACCCAGCGCGGTTGGTGTCGATCCCCTGAACTTGCTGCCCGAAAAAATTACACTCCTGCCTAATTACCCCAATCCTTTTAACCCACAAACCCTTGTAACTTATACATTACCGAATGCCACAAATATTTTCATAGTGGTGTACGATGTTCAGGGAAGGATGGTCGAGCGGTTAGTGGAAGGCTGGCATCCGGCGGGAATCCACAGTACATTATTCAATGGCGCCAACCTTCCCAGTGGAGCTTATTTTGTGCAGTTAATAGCTGGGAAACATCAACAAACGCAGCAGATTGTTTTACTGAAGTAACGACTGTTATTTGATCAAGACGCTGGGTGCTTCGGGCAGCTTGATGCCCGGGATCCAGGAGTAGGTCAGGATCCCCGTGATCCTGACACCTGTTATTACGAGGAACCTGTCAGTTGGCGGATGCCGAAACAATTTCCCCCTCTGTCATCCCCGCGACCTGTCCGACTACTGACGGAAGGCAGGGATCTATATAATTACCCCCCTGCTACTTGTCCGGCTATTGCCGGATTTGCAAGGGGGAGCAAGGGGCGGTCTCTACAAATAACCCCCCCTGCTATTTGCAGGGGGGGATTAAGGGGGGGTCTCTTTAGGTCGGGTTTCATCGAAACCCGACCCTTGTGATAGCACCCGAATTCATTCGGGTGTATTTTTGCCATCCAATCCCGAGGGTGGGTGGGGGATTGGGTAGCAAATCATGTCCACCTACCGGAGGATTTGTGCGCCCACAGGCGGGGTTGTGAAAATTCGATTCCCCAAAAATCCAAACCGCTTCAGCGGTTTCCCATTTGCCCGTTGTCGGGAGGCATGTCCCGACATCTAAAAAACCATTCCCTATTTAATCAGCACTGTCTTCCTAACAACATAACTAATCCCGGTATCTAACGATACTAAATAAACCCCGGATGCCACATTGGTCGCATCCCAGGAAATGGAATGTACGCCGGCGGCTTTCGTTCCCTCGAATAACGTTGCCACTTCCCGTCCCGCAATATTCCATACTTTGATTGTTACCGGAGACTGCTGGGGAAGCTCGAAACTGATCCGAGTGGTGGCATTGAAAGGGGTGGGGTAGGGGGGATTCAATCTAACTGCCCTGGGCAGCATGCTTGAATTATCGGATGGAATTCTGGAAGCCGGTTCGAACCGGATAAAGCGATATCCGCCTGCGTGAAGTCCCTGATCGGAAATCAGCGAATCAGAATTCGGATATAATGTATCACCATCGATGATTGTCGGAATTCCCCCTGTCAACGAGAAATCCACCCAAAGTATATCCCGATTGGAGTTCCACTGAGTCCCCCCCAATTCCCCATTTCCTGACAACCAACTGTGACTGTCCGATAACCGTAAAATATCGTCAATATTCCCAGCATTAATAGTAATTGGCGCCACCGATTCAGAAAAGGTCACCCGCATAGTATCGTCCTCATCGATTTCCAACGCCTGTATATTTCCCTCCATAAGTTCCGCCGATGTGATATACAAAACCCGTTCGGGAAGTCCGACCTCGACCCAAGCCAGATTAGTCAATATACCGCCGTGACCGTTTCCGGTAGCATCGGAAAACACCGATCCTGTACCCTCATCGAAATGCCAAAGTGCAGTGGTCAGTTGGTGCCGATACAGAATATTGGCATCGGTTTCCGCTCCGAAATCCAACGCCGTCTGCAGCGCTACCGCCGGTCCCCACTCTTTGCTTAACGTAACAGTAACATAATACTTATCCCGCCGAAACTGCAGCGTATAATCCCACAGCAATCCGGTATCCACCCGGGCTTCTGTGCCGATCGAATCGATGATGAGGTGGAACGGGGGAACGATTAAGGGGTCGTGATACAACGAGTCGGCATCCTCCGAAGTTCCCTGATCGAACATCATCAAGCTGAGTTGCACATCATGCCCCCCGATTTGCCCATAATAATACTGCCGGAGGGCATACATAAAATTGTGCGAGATAAAGACTTCCGCACCACCATTGATGATCGCATACAGGGATTCATAATCCCAGGCTTCGATCAGGTCGCTGGAATCCGTGCCCATATCCCATCCCGGTACTACCTGATTCCTAACCCGAAGACCGAGGATCGGATAAATAAAGGGATCGAATTCGCTGGAATACCATGCGGTATCGGATAAACTGATTTCGTCAAAAAGACCAGATAGCTGTTCGGAACCGTCACCTCCGCCGATGAAAATCGGTCCCGGCATATATGCCGGAACGCCTGTGCCCGCTGTGGTCCCATCTGGCGTACCATTGAGGAACACCCGAAGGTCATCGCCATCATAACAAGCAGCTAAATGTGCCCAGGTACCCAAAGGCAGTGGCGTGTTTCCAACTGCAACTAAATTTACCGAGCTAACAAGTGACAGTGACGCCGCTGGTCGACCCTCACAGATCGACAACGAAAAATTATCCGGCTGATAATCAGTCCTGAATAACAATTGCTGAGGGGCTTCGTCATCGATCAAATACACCCACCCTTCACCGGTCCAAGTTGCCCCGGGACTTAAAGCGCTGTCAGCTAAGACGCTGCCCCTACATCCTTGCGACGCATCAATGGCATAGCGGTCTTGCGCCTGCAGCAGGCTGCATAACAATATCAGGAGAATCAACGTCACAATCGGAGTTCGATGTAACATAATGTTCCTATTTATCCCCACACCTTCACTACCCGGTAAAAGTACTTACCGCTCGATGCCAAAACTCCAGAATCAACGTACATATTCCCGTTGAGGGTAGCGATTTCATCATAAGTAACGAAGTCGGGATCTGTGCTGCGCTGTACTTTGATTAAACCCATGTATTCCGGAGTTGACCAGCTTAGCACCACATCCTGACCCACCGGTTCAACCGTCAAATTCGTCACTGCCATCGACGGATTCTGGACATCCATGCGATCGATAGCTGCCAGGTCCGCTGTGCCAAGAAAGTAAGGAGCTCCGGCAGCGGTATCCACGTGAGTGGAAATGCCGATAGTCGAGCAGCCGGCGTCATCTAAAATCTGACGTCCAATGGCATCCACCGCCACTCGGTCTTCCCCTAAGATAATCCCATCGTATATCATGTTGGGCGATCCACCGGGACCTCCATAATAAACACCAAAAATCGCATCAACAATGTGCAGCGTTTCCTGCACATCCAACACATCCCGGATCTGCTGATTCAGTGCGGGAATATAGGGATTGCAGTAGCCTCCGTGCAGGCCACCGGGGCTGTGAATCGAGCCAAGATGGTTCTTCATAGATAGTGTTACTCCTGCAAAGCTATGATTCTTCAGGACGGCGAAATCAATCAGGTAATCGCAATAGTTGGTGAGAATGTTTGAGGGTCGTTGGTAAGAGCCATTACAGTTTAAATACATGCTGTTGTAGCCCACCACATTGGTGCCGAAACAGCGGACGCCGGTGGAACCCGTGTTAATCGTGTATCCGCCATTTTGAAGACGCCAGGAGGTGTTATCCCAGATGATAATGTTATTGGCGGGAAAAGGGTTACCACCCGGATTCATCTGCAGCAATCCGTTGATCAGAGCATCCACCACGATTGGATGCGTGCAAAGATTGTAGAGGCAGTTCACTTTGATACCGATAACGCTGCTGGTGGTAATCCCAGGGAGTACTGCTAAATAAGCCTCACCGATGTCAACCATTCCCGTAAAGCGTCGGATCGCCTCGTCCATCATCACTTGCGCAATATTAGCCACCACTTGAGAGCCTGAATGTGCGTCATCATCTCGCACCACCACTATCCGGGGATCATCCAGTAGGTTGGAAGCGCGAGATCGACGGCTGATAATAGAAAATGGTCCTGCCGAAAGACCGAAAGCTGCAGCGGTGGTTCCAGCGGTTTTAAGGAATTCCCTCCGCTTGATCTTTCCCGATGTTGAGTCTTTTTTCATAATTTAATCCGTTACGCCCAAGATTTTACTACACGGTAGAAATATTTAGTGTTTGATGCTAAAATCCCGGAATCGATGTAGGAATTCCCGTTGAGGGTAGCGATTTCATCATAAGTAGCGAAGTCGGGATCTGTGCTGCGCAACACCTTGATTAAGCCGGTATATTCCGGAGTAGACCAGCTTAACAGCATATCCTGATCCGCCGGTTCAACCGTCAAATTCATCACGGCTATCGACGGATTCTGGACATTCATGCGATCGATGGCTGTCAAGTCCGCTGTACCCAGAAAATAAGGGGCACCGGCGGCGGTATCCACGTGAGTGGCGATGCTGATAGTCGTACAGCCATAGTCGGCCAAAATGCTTCTCCCGACAGCGTCCACAGCCACGCGGTCTCCGCCCATGATGACCCCGTCGTAGATCATATTTGGGGAACCGTAAGGACCACCGTAATACACCCCAAAGATGGCGTCAATGAAAAATAAACATTCCTGAACAGTTAGCACATTGCTAATCTGCTGATTCAGGGAAGGTATATAGGGGTCGCAGAAGTTTCCGTGCATGCCACTTGGGTTGTGAATGGAGCCAAAATGGTTTTTCAAAGTGACTGTTACTCCGGCTATGCCATGATTCTTTAAGACAGCAAAATTAATCAGGTAGTCGCAGTAGTCAGTGAGGATGTTTGAGGGATGCTGATTGGAACCATTGCAGTTCAGATACATGCTGTTGTAACCTACCATATTAGTGCCGATACATCGGACCCCGCTTGATCCAATGTTGATCGTAAAGCCAGAGTTCTGAAGTTCGGATGAAGAGTTGTCCCAGATTATGATATTGTTGTCGGGGAAGGGATCGCCTCCAATATTCATCCTGAGCAGACCGTTGATCAAGGATTCCACCATGACCGGGTGAGTAGGACATGTGCTGTGTCGACTGTTTACTTTTATACCAATAACGCTGTTAGTGGTGATACTTGGCATCGTGGATTGATAAGCAGCTCCGATATCTGAGATGCCGGTATACCGCCGAATAGCTTCATCCATCATCACCTGCACGATATCTTGATTGATCTGCGTCCCGGAATGAGCCTGATCGTCTCGTACCACCACCACGCGAGGGTCGTCCAATAGGTCTCGAGCATAAGATTTCCGTTTGAATATGGAAAATGTTCCGATTGAGGCGCCCACCGCCGCAGTTACCGTTGACGCCTTTTTTAGAAATTCCCTTCTTTTCATCTCTTTGTCTCTGGCTTCCGATGACATCGTATCCTCACGAAAAGGGCAAAAACACCGTAATTGCCAATCCAAAAACATCTTTAAAATATGATTATAATAAAATACAGAAATTTCCGTTTATTATCAAGTGAAATCTTCGGTCAAAAAAAATATCCATCTTCCCATTATCAGCATTCTGATTTGACTGTAATACCTCTTTAACAGGATGATTTTAAAGAAGGTCCTATTGATTTAGGTTATCATCATATCTAACCGCCATTGATTTTAATAAAGCATGTATGGAGGTTTCTATTAGGATTTTCAATATAATTAATATATCCCAAAAAGAACTGCTATTCATTATTAGTAAAATTCTGCTTGCCTTTAACCGATACATATAGTATATTCGTATCAAGTTTGTCATAATAGTGAAAGATGTAGATGGTTGCATTCTCCATAAAACCTTATAAGAACCGATTATGTTTTTTCAAAAACTACCACAACAGTGTATAATCTCAACTGTATTGGTTGGGTTTGCTCTCTCTTTAATCACCGCCAACTGTCTTGCCACTAACCTCCGGGGTTCTTTCATCACCCTTGGCAAGGGGTACCAGGATCTGGCACAGGATGACCATTTTATCTTGGCACAGGGACTACGCCTCCATGCCACTCGGATTGGCGATAGCAATCTATCATTTCACACCTATGTCCAGTACTACGGTGATACCGCGGATGATTTCGGTGATTCAGGAACCTTCCGATTTTATCACGGGTACCTGAAATACCAAGATCCCAACACTCCGGTAAGAGGGAGAATCGGGAGGTTCTTTTTGTTCCGTGGTGTTGCGTTGGGGGTGTTGGATGGTGGAGAAGTGACATTTCGCCTCGGTAATGGGTTCGAGGTGACCGGTTTCGGAGGGTTCCAAGGTCCCCTCAGCCGGGAATTCGAATTCGATGAAGACGGTGAAAACGCCATGTTCGGTGGTGAAATCCGTTGGCGTCCACGTACTGCCCCGTTTGGGACCATGACGGTTTTGGCGTTGAGCTTTACCCACCAGGAACGTTTCGGAGAAGATACTCGAGACCTAACGGGATTAACCTACAGCTTCCGGTTAGGGAATAAATGGCGAGTGCTGAATGTAGCACAAATCAGAATGGCGTCAAGTCCTCTCCGGAAGGTCTTATCACGCTGGCAGTATTACAGTGATCAGTGGCATCTGCGCCTGGAGGCTGGAGTATTGAACCCCGACATATCAGCCGAATCGTGGTTTGAGGAATTCCAACATGGAACCATGATGCGTGGACGTGCTGCTGTGGAACATTATTTCGAGCCCCGAAAATGGGGTTTGGGTATATCTGCACTGGTATTCGGCGCCGAAGAAATGGGTTTCCAAGGAGGACCGGTGTTGATTTTCCCCTACGGGAGATTCGGCTACAACAGCAGCAGCGGCGAACAAGCTCGCAACAACGTGTGGTGGGGATATGCGCGATATGGTCCGGTGTCCTATGTCGATCTTTTCGCTTACGTCGCCGGCTCCGAATTCGAATGGGAAGCGTTCGACATCACCCCCCAAAAAACCACCATGTTGAATATCGGAACCGAAGTGCGACCACCATTCCTTAAACGTACTGAATGGAAATTGGAGTGGCAGAATTACACCACACCACAGTTAGATGCCGATCGCCGCATTCTAATTAGCTTTCGCTGGAATTTTGATTATTAGAAACCATCATGAAACAAAACACCAGTGTCTTAATTGTATCGCTCTGGGTAATGATTTGCTTATTGTGGATTACCACTGGCGGTGATGCAGTCGCCGGCGACCCTAAGGCGGAGTTAAAGTTCGATCACACCATCCACGTGGAAGGTGTCGAAATGGGATGTGGCGACTGCCATGCGTTAGCCAACCAGTCCAACGTTCCCGATGATCGACTGAATCCGGATAAGGCGGTCTGCGCTGATTGTCATGACGTGGAAGATCAATCCGAATGCACAACGTGTCACAGCAATCCGCAGCAGGTCAATCCAATCTCTTCCCGGGTTGAATTCTACGATTTCTTCGATCATCAAAAACATCTGGGAACCGGCTTAGACTGCGAAAGTTGTCATGCAGGAGCCGCCCAATCCACCCAGGTCACTTTGGAATCAACCCTGCTCCCTTTGATGGCGGATTGCATCGACTGCCACTGGAAGGAAGGGCAGACCTTGGATTGTGGTGCGTGCCATTACGGCGTACATCCTATCCCCAGCGACTTCGGTACTATGTCATGGCGGCGAACCCACGGACCCGAGGCAGCAGCCGATCCGGAACGATTTAAAACACACTTCGAATTGGGATATTGCGAAGACTGCCACCAGGGATTAAATCTATCTGGCGACGTTCACCCTCAAGGTTGGATGTTTACTCATGGCGTCGAATCGTCTTCCGGCGGGGAATGTCTAATCTGCCACGAGGATCGCACGTATTGTTCCGGCTGTCACCGTACCATGATGTTGCCGATTCCCCATCCGTTGGGTGATCCTACGTATGCGAATCGCAGTTCAGGTGGAAGCCATTCCTCGGATGCAAAAACATTCTTTGACGCTTGTATTTCCTGTCATGATGTGGGCGCCGATGATATCACTTGTGCCAAATGTCATTAGTATTCAATGGATTATGAAATGAATAAACGATCAGTGTTCGTCCAAGAATTTACCCCGATAATTCTCATTTGCATCGGCATCATCGGGATTATCATATTCTTGATGTTCTTAGGCTGTGATACCAAACGGAATGAAGATTGGCCTGGTTTCGGTACCAGTGCTGGAATTCATCCGTTTGCCACTCCCTACCCGGACAATCATTCCGTTTATCTATCAGGAAACCTGTATCCCCTGAGTGACTGCCAAGCCTGTCATGGAGATGATTACGACGGCGGCACCAGCGGCGTGTCCTGTTTAACCTGCCACACCGATCCCGGTGGACCGGAAGCCTGCGGCACCTGTCATGATATGCCTCCTGCCGACCCTCATCCACAGTACACATCCTGCAATTGGTGTCACAGTGAAGTCGTGGATGCCAACAACAGCATCATTGACAGTACATTGCATATTAATGGATTAGTGGATATAGAATTGGAAGATACGCATCCTTTCGCTGAACCGTACCAAGATAATCATCCCGAATATTTGCAGACGAATCTCTTCCCGCTTGAAGACTGCCAGGCTTGTCACGGTTTCAATTATGCCGGAGGACTCAGCGAAGAGTCCTGCCTGGATTGTCATACCTATCCCGGAGGTCCGGAAGCCTGCAACACCTGCCACGGGAACTTCAGCGCCGATCCTGAGATACATTCCAATCAAGCGCCCCCACCCGATGTTGTGGGGAACATATCCACTGATTTAGTGACGGTCGGAGCGCATACATCACACTTGGAAGGGGTGCAGTACACTGATGGTATCCAGTGTATCGATTGTCATCTTGTGATCCTGAGTTGGAACACCTCGGGACATATCGATCCATCTCCTGCGGAAGTACCATTCGATGGTATAGCCGTGCAGGGCGGTGCAACTCCAGTCTGGGACCGCACTTCAGAAACCTGCAGTGGAACCTATTGCCATGGGGACGCTGTTCCGGTATGGACCACAGTCAACGGCACTCAGGCAACATGCGGTTCCTGTCACGGTATTCCGCCGCCCGAACCCCATTTCACATGGCCCACGCTTGAGCAATGTTCCACGTGCCATGCTCAGGTCATCGACAGCACCGGCACTATTATCGCACCAGATCTGCACCTGAACGGTACAGTGAATTAGTACTATGTAGTTTCGGAAATAGACTCTCTACTTAAAAATTCCCATATTATAGACTACTTGAAAATAATTGAAAAAAAGAGTTGACAATTGGGAATTTTTTCACTATATTGTTGACAGTAGCAATTATTGACAGCATTAACGAATGGAATTCGGATGGAATCGCAATCATATCGTCTATATTCGATTTTGAAAGAAATCACGGAATGCTGCCAAGAGCGTGAAGTGACGCAGGCTAAGATGCATGGATGCACAACAGCAGAAGCAAGGTGTCTGATAACTATAAAATTAGATGAGTGCCGCACTACGGCTGATATTGCGGAAAAACTGTGTGTTGCCAAGAGCCGGGTGACCCGGATTGTAGATGGATTGGTGAAAAAGAAGCTGCTCAGCCGCTGGCAGGATCCAAAGGACCGGCGAATCTGCGTGGTGCAGT
>CBDVBD010000096.1:0-12283 GCA_965372135.1 uncultured bacterium
TCCGTGAGGGTGGACGTACGGTGGGCGCCGGGGTGGTGACCAAGATTTATGAATAACAGTTGTTTCTGAAGATAGATTTCGGGAGTACATATTGCCTTCGCAGACGATACGCATCAAGCTGAAAGCTTATGATCATAACCTGATCGACAAATCGACGGAAAAGATTATCCGGACGGCACGATCGACCGGGGCAGTGATTTCAGGACCGATTCCGCTGCCGGTGAAGAGAACCGTGTACACAGTACTTCGTTCACCGCATGTGGACAAGAAGTCGCGGGAACAGTTCGAGACCCGCATTCACAAGCGGTTGATCGACATTCTAAATTCCACACCGAAGACAATTGATGCGTTGATGAAAATCGAGCTTCCGGCAGGGGTTGATATCGAGATCAAGACCTGATGATGGAAGTAGGTTAGTTGCATTTTTGACTCGCCGGGTAATCGGCACGACCGGTACCGGTGGAGGTTCGCTGATATGATAGGACTGTTAGGGAAGAAGCTTACAATGACCCGGGTGTTCGATGCCAAGGGACGGATGATCCCGGTGACGGTTATCGAAGCGGGTCCTTGCCATGTGACCCAGGTCAAGACTGCCGAGATCGATGGGTACTATGCAGTACAGCTTGGGTTCGGATCGAAGTCCGAGAAGAGGCTGACCAAGCCGCAATTGGGGCACTTGAAGAAGAGTGATGCAGAGCCTAAGGCGATACTTAGGGAATTTCGGCAGGCGGACATGGTGGATGTGAAACCCGGAGAAACGTTTACGGTAGAGCAGCTTAAGGTAGGCGATATTGTGCACGTAACGGGAACCACCAAGGGTCGGGGGTTTGCCGGGGTGATGAAACGTCACGGATTCCACGGGCACAAGGCATCGCATGGTACTCATGAATCGTTTCGGGGTCCGGGATCAATTGGGCCGAGCGCCTCTCCATCCCGTGTTTTCAAAGGCAAGCGGATGCCTGGGCATATGGGGTGCGATCGGGTGACAGTTCGGAATTTGGAAGTGATTAAAGTTGACCAGGAAAACAATTTGCTGGTGGTGAAGGGAGCGGTGCCGGGTGCCAGGAACGGATGGATAGAGATCCGTAAGCAGCCGCGCTATCCTAAGACCAGCACATAGGGGGAAATCAGGGAAGTACGATGAAGTTGAAGGTATATGCACGGGACGGTCGGGAAACCGGTGAGGAAGTAGAACTTCCCGCCGAGATTTTCGATATTGAACCCAACGATCACGTGGTGTATTTGACGGTGAAACAGGAAATGGCGAACGCCCGGCAGTGGACCCGTGCGGTAAAGAGTCGGTCACAGGTTCGTGGTGGTGGTCGCAAGCCCTGGCGTCAGAAGGGACGTGGCACCGCTCGAGTAGGGACGATACGTTCGCCCATCTGGCGCGGCGGCGGTCAGACTCACGGACCGCAGCCCTTGAAACGCACCACCAAGCTACCGCAGAAGGTCAGGGCATTAGCCCGCAAGTCGGCATTGACTTATAAGGCGCGTGCCGACCGGATTCGGATTTTGGAAGATGTGACATTGGAAACTCCGAAGACCAAGGAAATCGCCGCCATGATTGGCGCGCTTGAACTGACCGGAATTCCGTCGTTAATGTTGGTCGGGGCATACGATCCGGTGTTGTATAAATCATGTAGGAACATACCGTTGTTTCAGTTGCAGCGTTCAGAGGACGTATCGACTTATTCGATTATGCGTTCAAAGATGCTGTTGATTCAGAAGAGTGCATTAGACCCGTTATGTGAGGTAGTAGGACGTGGAACGAAAAAAGAACATCCTGAAACGACCACTGCTGACTGAGAAGATTACCAAGCTTCAGGATACACACAATCAGTACGCCTTTGAAGTGGACCGGCGTGCCAACAAGATCGAAATCAAACGAGCCATTGAGAGTCAATTTGGAGTCCATGTCCTTTCGGTGCGCACTATCAATATGCGGGGGAAGATGAAGACACTGGGCAGATTTACCGGGAAACGGTCCGATTGGAAGAAGACGATTGTGACGGTAAAGCCCGGTGAAGAATTGGTGGTATTTGAAAACGTATAGATTAGACAGGGCTGAATTTAGAGGATATCATGGCGATAAAGACATATAATCCCACCACCCCAAGCCTTCGGTTTCGGCAGATTGTCGACGGTGCAGAACTGAGCGGTGATGGGCCTGAGAAGTCGCTATTGGCACCCGTTCGCAAAAAAGGTGGTCGGAACAATCGGGGTCGGATTACGGTGCGGCATCGGGGAGGCGGCGCCAAGCGCACCTATCGGATTATTGATTTCAGGAGGAATAAGCACAATATTCCGGCGCGTGTGGCGTCGATTCAATACGATCCCAATCGCAGTGCAAATATTGCCCTGCTTTTCTACCGGGACGGTGAAAAGCGATATATCATTTCGCCCAATGGCTTAAAGGTCGATGATCTGGTGGTCTCCGGAACGGAAGTGGATGTCAAGGTGGGGAACGCCATGCATTTGGAGAATATCCCGTTGGGGACGTTTATCCATAACGTGGAGCTCAAGAAGGGTCGGGGGGGACAGATTGCCAGAGGGGCTGGCACCAGCGCTCAGTTGGTGGCAAAGGATGCCGGTTTTGGGCATATTCGACTGCCATCCGGTGAAGTGAGGATGATCCCCCTGAATTGCATGGCGACTATCGGGCAGGTGGGAAATATCCAGCATGAGAAGATACAATTGGGGAAAGCCGGCGCTAAACGTTGGATGGGATTTCGTCCTAAGGTACGTGGAGTGGCGATGAATCCGGTGGATCACCCGATGGGCGGCGGCGAAGGGAAATCCTCCGGCGGACGACATCCCTGTACCCCGTGGGGGAAGCCGACCAAGGGGTTGAAAACCCGTGGCAAAAAAGCCAGCGACCGGTATATTGTCAAACGTAGGACGAAGAAGTAAATAGAGGCACGAAGGTCTCAATAGAGGAAGTATTACATGGCTCGCAGCCTGAAAAAAGGACCGTATGTAGATGCCAAATTGGCGCAACGCATTGAGGATTTGAATCGAACCAACTCCAAGCGAGTTATACAAACTTGGTCGCGGCGGTCGATGGTAACTCCGGATTTTGTGGGGCACACTATAGCGGTGCACAACGGGAAGAAATTCCTGCCGGTGTTCATTACAGAGAATATGGTGGGGCACAAATTGGGGGAATTTTCCCCGACTCGGACGTTTCGGGGACATGGGGGTAAGAAGGTAGACCGTCAGAGTAGAGCAAAGTAAGCACAGGCAGGTTACGGAATAGGAAATAAGATGAAAGCGAGTGCAACAGCACGATTCATCAGGATCGCTCCCAGGAAAGTGGGATTGGTCTGTGATTTAGTCAGGGGCAAGCGGGTGGAAGATGCGTTTAATATCCTGCATTTTTCCCCTAAGGGGGCATCGGTACCGGTGGAGAAATTAATCCGCTCGGCTCTGGCGAATCTATTACAGCAAGAAGGTGCGAAGAAGTTTGATACCGAAGAGGTGATGATTAGCGAACTGGTGGTCAATGAAGGTCCCACGTTGAAGCGGTTTCGTCCCAGGGCTATGGGGCGGGCTACCCGTATTCGGAAACGTACCAGTCATATTCAGGTCACATTGGAAGCTGAAGAAAAATAATTGTTGATTGTATTAAGTTTGATGGAGGCATAGTTTGGGTCAGAAGACGCATCCGGTTGGATTTCGATTAGGGATAGTCAAAACCTGGAAATCCCATTGGTTTGATGAGAAGACATTCGCCAGTAAGCTGGAGGAAGATCTCCTTTTACGTCGTTATCTGCGCCAACGGCTGCAGAATGCCGGAGTGGCACGGATTGAGATTGGTCGGACGCCGAAGAAAGTGACGTTGACCATTCATACCGCCCGTCCCGGAATTGTGATCGGGCGTAAGGGGTCGGAAGTGGACAAGCTGAAGGCGGAGCTCAGCAAATTGACGTCGAAAGAAGTACAGGTGAATATTGTTGAAGTGAAGCGACCGGAGATGGAAGCGATGTTGGTGGCGGAAAGTATCGCGCATCAATTGGAAGGGAAGGTGTCGTTTCGCCGCGCCATGAAGAAGGCAAAGATGGCGACGATGAGAATGGGCGCGGAAGGGGTAAAGATTATGTGTAAGGGACGATTAGGCGGTGCGGAAATGGCTCGGCGGGAAATGTACAAAGAGGGTCGGATTCCACTTCACACCCTGCGTGCCGATATCGATTATGCTTTAGTTACTGCCAATACTACTTACGGATGTATTGGTGTGAAGGTGTGGATTTGCAAGGGCGAGATACTGGGAAAGCAGATGACCTATTGATCGAGATTAATTCCAGGTAAGGATATAGAAAATGCTGGCACCGAAGAGAATTAAACACCGGAAAGTACAACGTGGGCGCATGCGAGGTAAAGCTCAACGTGGTTCTTCAGTGAGTTTTGGGGAATATGGATTGAAGGCGTTGGAGCCCTGTTGGATGACCAGCCGTCAGATCGAGGCAGCCCGAATCGCTATTACTCGGCACGTTCGACGTGGCGGGAAGGTGTGGATTCGGATTTTCCCCGATAAGCCAGTGACTCAGAAGCCGGCGGAAACCCGGATGGGTAAGGGAAAGGGAGCGCCGGAATACTGGGTGGCTGTGGTGAAGCCCGGTCGTATCTTGTTCGAAATCGAAGGTGTTAGTGAACCGATGGCTCGTGAAGCGATGCGACTGGCATCGCATAAGCTGCCCACCACCACTCGGTTTGTAGTACGTGAAGAGTTTTAGATTGTGGAGAAGATATGCCTATAAAGGCTGTGGAACTTAAAGATTTGGATATACCGGAGATTCGCCAGCGTTTGATAGAAGCGGAAGAGGAATTGGCGAACCTACGGTTTCAGTTGGCATCACACCAGTTGAATAATACTGCGACGGTGAAAATTGCACGCCGGGATGTGGCTAAGCTAAGAACGGTGCTTCACGTGAGGGAATTGGGGATTAACAAGCCGCCGGAGAAGGCTAAGCACGGGGCGAAGGAGGCATAATGGGACACAAAGGCAAGCGTAAAGTCAGAATCGGCGTAGTGGTCAGCGACAAGATGGATAAATCAATCTTAGTGTCGGTAGAACGGCGTGTGATGCATAAGGTTTATAAGAAGTATTACCGGCGATCCCGCAAGTTTATGGCTCATGATGAGAACAACCAAGCCAAAATTGGCGACTGGGTGAGGATTATGGAGTGCCGACCCTTGTCGTTGCGTAAAAACTGGCGGTTGTTGGAAGTGGTGCGGGAAAGCTTATAAGAAGATTAGAAATTCCAAATTCTAAGCACCAAATCCGAAACAATATCGAAATCCAAATTTCAAAATTCAAAACATAAATTAAACCTTACAATTTGGATAAAGTCCAATGATTTCAGTCAGGTGATGGCATCTGACGGCACGGATAAGGGAAATATAGGACCATGTGGCGGTCAGTGAGTGAGGAAGCGAAATGATTCAAGAAGAATCCGTGTTGATAGTGGCGGATAATACCGGGGCGAAGAAGGTGAAGTGCTTTCGTATCCTGGGCGGTTCCCGCCGCAGGTCCGCGTCGGTGGGGGATGTGATAGTGTGTTCCGTGAAGTCCGCTATCCCCAGGTCTCCGGTGAAGAAGGGAGATATTGCCCGGGCGGTGGTAGTGCGAACCAAGAAGGAAGTCCGTCGCAGGGACGGTTCATATATACGATTTGATGAAAACGCCGTGGTGCTGTTGGACGAACGCGGTGAGCCCCGCGGGACTCGTATTTTCGGACCGGTGGCTCGGGAACTGCGTGAAAAGCAGTATATGAAGATCGTGTCGCTGGCTCCGGAGGTGTTGTAATTCTGGAGTAGCGGTATTGGATTTGTCTGGCACACCGTGATTGTCGAAAGAGGTATTGATATGCATATAAAAAAAGAAGATATAGTCCTGGTGATTTCCGGGAACGACCGGGGAAAAAAGGGCAGAGTGCTGAAGGTTTTTCCCAAGGAAAAGCGGCTTATTGTAGAAGGGATTAACTTTATCAAGCGGCACACCAAACCCAATCAGGTCAACCCTCAAGGAGGGATTGTGGAGAAGGAAGGAACCATTCATGTGTCCAATGTGATGTTGATATGCCCAGTGACCGGTGAACCAACACGGATCGGACGGAAACGGATCCAGGGTTCCAAGCGACAGGAATGGGTGCGGTACAGTAAGAAATCGGGAGAGATCCTCTAATGGCTGATATGCCACGCATGAAAAAATATTATCAGGAAACAGTGCTTCCGGCAATGATGAAGCATTTCAAATATCCCAATGTGATGTTGGCACCGCGGTTGGAAAAGATCGTGGTCAATATCGGGGTTGGGGAAGCGTCACAGAATCCCAAGCTGCTGGAGTCGGTGGTGAAAGAAGTGGGGACAATCACCGGGCAACGACCGGTGATTTCCCGAGCAAAGAAGTCGATTTCCAATTTCAAACTCCGGCAGGGGATGCCGATAGGGACGTTTGTGACCCTGCGCCGTAATCAAATGTACGAATTTTTTGACCGGTTGATTAACGTGGCGATTCCCAGGATTCGAGATTTCCGGGGGTTGTCAGACCGGTCGTTCGATGGTCGGGGGAATTATTCGTTGGGGATTCGGGAGCAGATAATTTTCCCGGAGATCGATTACGATAAAATCGACAAGATCCGGGGGATGAATATCACCATAGTCACCAGCGCCCAGACGGATGAAGAGGCGTTGGAACTTCTGAAGGCATTCGGATTTCCCTTCCGCCGGCGGGTGGAAGCGGAAGAATCGACCGAAGCGGCGTAGTCAGGAAACATAGGAAAGTATGGCGAAGAAATCTTTAGTAGCGAAACAGAAGCGAGAGCCAAAATTTCAGGTCCGGAAATATAATCGATGTGTCCGGTGCGGTCGTCCCAGGGCGTATCTACGGAAATTCGGTCTCTGTCGTATTTGTTTTCGTGAATTAGCTTTACGGGGAGAAATTCCCGGAGTAGTCAAGTCAAGTTGGTAATTGAGGTCCGGATTTTCAAGGACCATCATTGAGGTATATATGTCGGTTACTGATCCCATAGCAGACTATTTGACAAGAGTACGTAACGCAATTCGTGCTAACCATCGGCGGGTGGATATTCCCGCAACCAACATGAATCGTGCGATTTCCAGGATTCTTTTGGATCAGAAGTTCATCTATGATTTTTTGGTGATAGACGATCCGATACAAGCAACGCTTAGGGTATATTTGAAATATACCAGTGATGAAAAGCCGGTGATTTCCGGTATTAAGCGTATTAGCACTCCGGGACGCCGCCTCTATGTAGGCAAGGATGACATGCCCCGAGTGCGCAGTGGGCTTGGGATTGCGGTAGTATCAACCTCCCAGGGAGTGATGACCGGGAAGCGGGCGAAGAAGCTTGGTGTTGGCGGCGAAG
The DNA here is from genome assembly GCA_965372135.1 of uncultured bacterium. Classification (GTDB taxonomy): domain Bacteria; phylum Electryoneota; class RPQS01; order CBDVBD01; family CBDVBD01; genus CBDVBD01. The sequence continues at coordinate 7,392 of CBDVBD010000096.1, forward strand.
TGTTGTGCCATGTATGGTAAATCGGTACCAGGAAGTCCTGGTGGGCGAATGACTTCGGGTTTGTTTAAGTGTATTTAAGGAAAATATCGTGTCTCGAATAGGAAAAGCGCCTGTTCCCGTTCCCAGCGGGGTTGAGGTTAAAATAAAAGGGTCGCAGGTGGATGTGAAGGGTCCCAAAGGGAGCCTGTCACGCGTCTTTGATCCCAATATTACTATCGCACAAGATGGTGATAATTTGGTTGTTACCCGGTACAGCGATCAGCCGCGATACCGTGCGCTGCACGGGTTGACGCGAGCGCTTCTGAACAATATGGTGTTGGGAGTCACCGAAGGATTTTTCAAGCAGATGGAGATCGTGGGGGTGGGGTATCGTGCGGAAAAGAAGCCTCGGGGCGTGTTGTTCAGCTTGGGATTCAGTCATCCGATTTTGTTCGTGCCACCTCCGGAGATTGAGGTGAAGGTTTCAAAACCGACGGCACTGGAAGTATCTGGGATCGATAAGGAATTGGTGGGAGAAGTTGCCGCGAAAATCCGGTCCTTTAAGCCGCCGGAACCCTATAAGGGCAAGGGTATCCGATATGTGGGTGAGTATGTACGGCGCAAAGCCGGTAAGACAGTGAAGTAAGGGAAGATTATGAAGGGATCTAATCTAAAAGAGACTGCCCGTACCCGACGAAAGAAACATATCCGTAAGGTCGTTAACGGCACCAAGGAACGACCGCGGTTGGTGGTGTACCGGAGCTTGAAGAATATTTATGCCCAGTTGGCGGATGACATGGAGATGGTGACGTTGGCGGGGGTGTCCAGCTTGACACCGTCGTTGAAGAAAGAATTATCAAAGGCGAAGAACAATGTGGAACGGAGTGGGCTGTTAGGGGAGGCGATGGCGCGTGTGGCAAAGGAAAAGGGGATTACACAAGTGGTGTTCGACCGCAACGGGTTTCCTTATCACGGGCAGGTAAAGGCGTTTGCGGAAGGCGCCCGGAAGGGTGGATTGCAGTTTTAGGAGTTTGATATAGCGCTGTTGACTTCAGAAGGTCGATAGCACCTAATGAGTTTTCTGCAGGGTGAGGGCATCCTGCGATACCAGTGTTGGGAATAAGATTGGTTGGGAGTACGATTTGGATCAGATGAACATCAGCGAATTGAACCTTGTGGAGAAGGTGGTTCATGTAAATCGGGTGGCGAAGGTGGTAAAAGGCGGCAGGAATTTTTCGTTCAATGCCATAGTGGTGGTGGGCGATAAAGGCGGTCGCGTGGGAGTCGGTTTAGGCAAAGCCAACGAAGTGACCGACGCCATCACCAAAGGCACCGAGATCGCCAAGCGAGCCATGAAGCGGTACCCGTTGGTGGGGGGAACAATCCCGCACAGCATTGTCGGGAGATATGGTGCGGGGAAAGTGGTATTGAAGCCGGCATCACCGGGAACCGGGGTGATAGCGGGAGGTCCGGTGCGGGCGATTATGGAAGCGTTGGGGGTCAAGGATGTATTGACCAAATCGTTGGGATCATCAAATCCCCACAATGTGATAAAGGCGACTATAGCGGCATTGGAAGACAGCATGGATGCGGCGATGGCGGCTCGGAAACGCGGAATTACGATTAAGGAATTGTTCGAATAGGGGGTTCCTGAGGTAATCATGGCAAGGAAGAAGAAAACCAAGCAGTTGAAGGTGACCTTAGTTCGCAGCACAATCGGGCGTCAGGAAATACAGAAGCGCACGGTGCAAGCGTTGGGACTGCGTAAAATGCATCAGACACGGGTCATTCCCGACAATCCGTCCATGCGTGGGATGATTCGCAAAGTTACACACCTGGTCAGGGTGGAAGAAGTATCGTAGTGAGGCAGGAATGGAACTGAATGAATTGAAATATGCACCGGGGTCGCGCAAGCGTCGCAAACGTGTGGGACGCGGGGGTGGATCGGGACACGGCGGGACATCGTGTCGTGGTGACAAAGGACAGCGCTGCCGGTCGGGATCCAAGATTCGTGCCTGGTTTGAGGGTGGTCAGATGCCCATTAACCGTCGTCTACCCAAACGGGGATTTACCAATATATTCCGCGAAGAGTTTCAGGTAGTGAACCTGAAGGACCTGGAGCGGATCACCGATACGGACGAAATTACGACGGATTTACTGTACGAGAAACGCCTAATCAGGAAACGGAGACCACCGGTAAAGATTCTTGGCAACGGCGAAGTGACTCGGGCGTTAAAGGTTGATGTGGATGCAGTCTCCAAGAGTGCCAGGGAAAAGATTGAAGCGGCGGGAGGTCAGGTCACAACTCCATGATCAAGAGCATACAGACCATATTCAAAATTCCTGAACTGAAGCGTCGGATTCTTTTTACCTTAGGCATTTTTATCGTAGTACGAATCGGTGGGCATGTCCCCTGTCCCGGGATCAATGCCGATGCCTTGGGAGAGTTTTTTACCCTGCAGCAGAACACGCTGTTCGGATTGTACGATATGTTTGTCGGGGGGGCGTTTGCCAAAGCCACGGTGCTTGCGCTGGGGATTATGCCCTACATTTCGGCGTCCATTATCATCCAGTTGATGGGGACGGTGGTGCCGTACTTCCAGAAATTGCAGAAGGAAGGCGAGGAAGGGCGTAAGAAGATTACCCAGTTGACCCGGTACGGTACGGTGGGGATTTCAGCGATGCAGGCGCTGGGTGTTAGTGTATTCTTGGAATCGATTGTGACACCGTCCGGACTGATAGCGGTGCCGCATCCGGGGATGGGATTTCGGCTATTGACTATGATTACCTTGGCAACTGGTACTACGTTTCTGATGTGGCTGGGGGAACAGATTTCGGAGCGGGGTATCGGAAACGGGATTTCATTGATTATTTTTGTGGGGATTGTTGACCGTTTTCCCTATGCGATCTTTGACGAATTACAGCAGTTGATCGGCGGCAACCGGACACTTCTGATGGAGTTGTTCCTGTGGGCGTTGATGTTCGGTACTACCGCTGCGGTGGTGTTAATTACCCAGGGTACCAGGAAGATTCCGGTGCAGTACGCAAAGCGCGTGATCGGACGAAAGGTCTATGGCGGGCAGTCCACCTATATTCCACTTCGAGTCAATACCGCCGGCGTGATGCCTATTATCTTTGCACAGGCGATCATGTTCGTGCCTTCGACAGTAGCTACATTCCTACCCGACGGCGGGCTCAGGGATTGGCTAACGGTGTCGTTTACTTTCGGTTCTTTTACATATATATTCTTGTATTTCACCCTGATTGTGTTCTTCACCTATTTCTATACTGCGATTGCATTTAATCCGGTTGAAGTAGCGGATAATATGAAGAAACACGGGGGATTTATTCCGGGAATTCGACCGGGGAAGAATACCAGCGAATTTATCGATAACATACTGTCAAGGATTACCTTACCGGGGGCAGTTTTCCTTGGGATTATCGCGGTTTTTCCGTCGATAGTGACTCGTTATTCCAACGTATCGTTTAATTTCTCGTCGTTCTTTGGCGGGACCGGGCTGTTGATTATCGTTGGTGTGGCGCTGGATACGCTTCAGCAGATCGAGAGTCATCTGTTGATGCGGCATTACGACGGGTTTATCAAGTCAGGGAAGATTCGGGGTCGCCGGAGGATGTGATGAGGATGGTGTTGTTGGGGGCGCCGGGATCCGGGAAAGGAACTCAAGCCCATCGGTTGAAGAACTTATACCAGGTGGTGCATATTTCCACCGGAGATATCCTGCGCCAGGCGATTAAGGACGGCACCGAATTGGGGCGGAACGCTGAAAGATATATGAATCAGGGGCAGTTGGTACCCGATCAGATTATTTTGGATCTGATTCGTGACCGGTTGTCCCAGGACGACTGCAACAATGGATTCATTTTAGACGGGTTTCCGAGGACGATTCCCCAGGCTAATGGGTTGGATGAGTTATTAAGCGATATGCTTGCGCCGTTGGATGCGGTAGTCAGCCTGGAAATTCGGACGGAACCTATTGTTGAAAGATTGTCAGCCCGGCGGGTGTGTCAGAAGTGCGGTGCGGATTTTAACGTGATTAGCAATCCCCCGCCTGCAGATATGATCCATCCCGGGTGCGGGGGGCAGATCATTCAACGTGACGATGACAAGCCGGAGACCATCCGCAATCGGTTGGAAGTGTATCGCCGGCAGACGGAACCATTGAAAGAATACTACCGGCAGAAGGGGTGTTTGGTGGAAGTGGACGGATTGGGGACAATGGATGAGGTCTTCGACCGGGTCACCAAGATGCTTCCTTCTGGATAATGGTGGATAGGGATACGCAATTTTGTGATTACCGTCAAAAGCCCAGCGGAGATTGACAAGCTTCGGGAAAGCGGTCGGATAGTGGGCGACACCTTTCGCCGCATCGCACCGATGATGGTTCTCGGGGTGACCACGGAAGAGATCGATCGCGAAATTGCCAAGTTTATTGAATCCCAGGGTGCGCGACCCGCATTCAAAGGGATTCAAAATTCCGCCGGAGTGCCGTTTCCGGGGAATAGCTGCATTTCCATTGATGAAGAAGTAGTACACGGGATCCCCGACGGCAGGAAATTGAAAGCCGGACAGATTGTGGGGGTGGACATCGGCACGGAAAAAGAGGGTTATTACGGGGATGCGGCGTGGACGTTCATTATAGGGGACATTGATCCGGAAAAGGAGCGATTGGTCCGGGTGACCAAGGAGGCATTGGAGCTGGCGGTTGAAGCGGCTCGGTCAGGGAATCGATTAGGGGCGATATCCAACGCCGTCCAGTCTCATGTGGAGGACGCGGGATTTTCGGTGGTTCGGGATTTGGTAGGGCACGGGATCGGAAAAGAGCTGCACGAACCGCCCCAGATTCCCAATTTCGGACATGTAGATTATGGACCGGTGCTTAGACCGGGAATGG
>CBDVBD010000097.1:0-12234 GCA_965372135.1 uncultured bacterium
CATTCGACCCGAATTCCGCCACACCGTTGTGGAGTTACGACGTGGATCCCGATGAAGCCTACGGCTGGTACGGCGCAACCATCACCAACGACAACAGCCGCGTGGCGATCAACGGCAAGTTCCACATGTACGTCCTGGATGCCGCCACCGGTGACTTAATATGGGATGCGGAAACCTACAATACCGAATCCCCCACCCGATTGTCCGGCGATGGATCGATTCTCACCTGCGGGTCCCTATCCGGGGGAAATCTGCGGGTATTCTACTGGGACGATGCAGCCTCTTCTTACCAACAGCTATGGGAATATTCCTTTACCGGCGGCACCAGCAACTGGGCGTCAACCTCAGGCGTGTCGGATGACGGCTCGACCATTGCCACCGGATCGTTACAATTCCTAAGTGGCGGTAATGCCGGGTATGCGACAGTCTTCGAGACCTTCGGCAACGGAGAACCATTATGGGTATCGGATGATTTCGGCGATATGGTGGGAGATTGTGCGTTGTCCGACGATGGCTTGACCGTGGCGTTCGTGTCCTGGGGCGACATGGCTCACACCATCCCCGACCTGCAGATATTCGAAAAATACACCGACCAGCCCTTCTTTACCATCAACTCACCGGGGTCATTGAACGATGTCGATATTTCCGCCGACGGCACTACCCTGATCGCCGGCGGTAAAGCGGTACACAACCGGCAGTTCGGCTTCGGCGGCAATGTCTATACCGTGGAACTGGACTTGGGCGGCGGAACCGTGTCCGGCACCGTAACCTTAAGCGGACAGCCCGAACATTCCGGAGTCCGGGTATATGCCGTGGGGCAGAACCGCGAAACCACCACCGACTCCACCGGGAGTTACACTTTGGAACACGTGCCCGCCGGCACCCACGAAATCCGAGCGGAAAAGCTGGGCTACACCTACGGCAGCCAGACCGGCGTGGTGGTAACGGAAGGCGGCACCACTCCCAATATCGACTTCACCTTGACCTCGGTGGGCGATCCCCCCACCGGATTAGCAGCATCCCAGGGATTGCTGGATCGCATCGAACTCACTTGGAACCCTTACACCCTGTCCGATGCGGACCACCGGGCGGAAATCGCATTTATCACTGGGGACGATCCCACTACACTTCGGGGACTGCAGGAAACCTGGGAAGCCATCCATCCACCCCTGCATCAGACCTTAGAAACCGACCAGGCTGACTCCATCCACATTTACCGCAGCCCGATTTCCGGAGGTCCTTATACCCTAATCGCTTCGGTGGATGGCGATACCGCATCGTATACTGACACCTACATGCTATTCCCCACTTACAGCTACTATTACACCATCACCGCCGTCTTTTCCAACGGCGAAAGCGCCTATTCCAACCAAGCATTGGGCTACTTGGACGACAGTTACTTAGTGTGGGATTTAACCGTACCGGAAGCCATCGTCACCCCCACCTTCGACGGGGTAATTGCCACCGGCGAATGGGACGATGCCGTGGTAGTTGATATTTCCGACGTGTTCGGCTATGATGATCCCGATCCCCCCGAATCCGCCTATATGTATTTGAAATACGATGAGGATGACGACTTGTTATATGTTGCCTGCGAAGACCTTCTGAACACGAACTTAGATGACAGCGAAGGTATCGGTTTCTATGTGGACGACAACGACAACGATGCCTGGGATTATGCCAATCCGGGATCGGAAGGGAACTTCTGGGCATACTACTACACCACCGGATCCACCCTGCGCTACCGGAGCCTCAGCGGTGGTGAATGGGCATCCAATTATTATGTATTCCCCGACCCTCAGTTGGGATTTTCCGATGCCGCCGGGCATGTGCAGTGCGAAGTGGCATTGCCCCTGGGCTTCCGTGAGCTATTCGAGATCGGTTTACACGGACCCGACCGGTCACCGGGAATCGGCGCCTTTATCATCGAACGAGTCGGCGGCACTGCCGTCTTCCACGGCTGGTGGCCCCAAAACATGGCGTCAATCGTTTCCTATCCGTCCCAGTTCGGCGACTGTATCATCGATTGCGAACTGTTAGTCCCGCCGGCGGCACCGGAAAACGTCACGGTGGAACAGACCAACCAGGACCTGCTCGTCAACTGGGACGACCCAGCTATCGGCATCGACAGCTTGCCACTAACCAACTTGGAGGGAATCCACATCTACCGCAATGGCGACTTCTACGATAGCACCGCAGTCGGAGTGGAAACCTTCCTGGATCAAAACTGCGAATACGGCGGATGGTACGGGTATGGTATTTCCGGATGGGTGGAAGACATCGAAGGACCCATGGAGGGCGTGATTTCCAGTCCGGTAGGCGCCTATGCCGGAGAAATCCCAAACATCACCAACATCATATATGATGACGGCACCGCCGAATCCTGGTTCGTGGTATCATTCACCTACGACGGCAATCTGTTCGGCATCCGCTTCACCCCCCCGTCATACCCCACCAGCATCTATACACTGGACATCATCACCAACGACATGGAGGAATTCGATTTCCTGATTTACGAGGACGATAACGGTTTGCCGGGGCGGCAATTGACCGATTCCATGGCGTTTGCCAGTCCCTCGATCCAGGAATTCAATACCTTCCATCTGCCGGGAGTCACCCAGCCACTCATCACCGAAGGCGATTTCTGGGTTATCATCGCTTTCCGCGAGGATCATCCCGGTGATCCCGGAGTCGGCGTGGATTCCAGCACTGGAAGCACCGGGCGATGCTATTACTACACTCATACCAGCAACTGGACCGAATTCACCCAGGGAATGATCATGGTACGTGCCGGGGTGGGCGATCCTCTATCAGGTGTGCCAGACGCCAAGCTGACCGCACTGCCGCAGACATTCCAACTGAGTCCGGCTTACCCCAATCCCTTTAACCCAGTCACGGTCATCCCTTATGCCCTGCCGAAATCATCATTGGTAAGGTTAACGGTGTATAACCTGCTGGGACAACAGGTCGAGGTACTGGTGGATCAATCGAAGGATGCAGGCTACTACCACGTACCATGGAACGCAGACCAGGTCGCTTCCGGCATCTACATCGTCCATATGCAAGCCGGCAGCTTCCAGGAATCCCGAAAAATCGTACTTTTGAAATAACCGGGAAACCCAACTAACTATACCGGATAGTGAATTTAATATGATAAATTGCCGTTAATATATATTGACATAAAGCCCACAGCCTATTATATTATGAGGATACACAACATCAGTATCCCATAATGTAACCTTGGGAAGCAATTATGCGACCTTACATTATAACACTATGCTTGGCAGGGCTGATCCTGGCACCGGCGTTGTCGGCGGATCCATTGGAAATCGCTTACGACGACGGAAGTCACGCATTCACCACCAACCTCCAAGCCCCTCAGCGAGGTGGTGTCTTGTTCCAGCCCTCGTCATCCACACATCCTTTCCAGGTGCTATGGGTGCGAATCTGGTTCAGCACTCCCGGCACCTTCGAGGCGCACCTGCTGACTAACACAACAGTGGGCTCGTCCAACGGCGACGACCAGGTCACGCCGTTTTCCTATCAAGCCACCGAAATCGCCGACTGGGACACCATCGATTTCCGATCCTTCAATGTGATTCTAAGCGAAGATTTTATGTTCGCCGGACAGTGGCAAAGTGCGGTGCCCAGAATCTGGTGTGATGGAGCAGGCAGTGGGCATTTCTGGCGGGATTACGGTTTAGGATGGCAAATCGATTACAACATGGATCCCCTGATCCGCGCCACCATCGAAACCAATACCGGAGTGCAGATCGAATTGCCACCAATACCCCTAATTAACGGATTCCAACTATCCGCCGTCTACCCTAATCCCTGGAATTCGGAAGCCAGAATCCAACTGCAAATTACTAACCCCCAGCAAATGCGACTGGACTTAATCGACATCTTAGGTCGCCGGGTGCAATCCCTGTTCCAGGGCACTATGACCACCGGTATCTATAACCTCACCCTCCAGGGCGACCGCTTATCATCCGGCGCCTACTGGGTCACCGCCCAAACCCTAAACGGCATAACCACTTCAGTACCAACTGTATTGATAAAATAGTCATAACAAGGCGGGAACTTTTCCGCCAAAAAAGCGTTATAATGTCTGAATTAAGGAGAATCTAAAAATGTTGACGATTAAGGAGCTGTGGATGAAATCACGTTTTGGACTGGTGATGATAATGGCGTTAGCGATATTAGCAATAGGATGCGGCGAGGGAAAATCCGATGCCCCGGAAGCAGCCTCACAAACCGATGTGTCAGCCAACAGCGTATTGAATTTCAGCCTGAAGGACCTGGACGGCAACACGGTTGACCTAAATCAGTACCACGGAAAAGTGGTGATCCTGGACGTATGGGACACATGGTGCCCGCCCTGCCGCAAGGGAATCCCCGAATTCGTGCAATTGTACGACCAATACCGCGGGCAGGGAGTGGAAATCGTGGGCATTGCGTTAGCCCGAAAAGGCGTTCCAGCCGTCAAGAAATTCGCCGCTGAATACAAAATCAACTACATCAATCTGGTGGGTGAACCGATCATTTACAAAATTTTCGGCGAAATCAAAGGCATCCCCACCACCTTCGTAATCGACAAACGGGGTGAAATAAAGAAAAAACACGTGGGTTACACCCCGAAAGCCACTTTTGAAAACGAAATCAAGGAATTGCTGGAATCATAACCAAATAACGGCAATCTCGACATAATTACGAAAAATTTGATTTATATTTAAGGAACAGAACATGTCTGATAACGAAAATACTTGGGAAGAAAATCCGGATCATCCGATTACGCTGACTACGGACAATTTCCACGATGCGCTGAAGCAATACTCCAAATTAGTGGTGGATTGTTGGGCGGATTGGTGCGGACCGTGCCGGATGATCGCACCGGTGATTGAAGCAATGGCGAAAGACCACCAAGGGAAACTGGTGTTCGCCAAAGTCGACGCTGACGCAAATCCTCAGGTGTTGAGCGAATACGGCATCATGTCGATCCCCACCTTGCTGATATTCAAGGATGGGGAAGTACTCGACCAGGTCGTAGGCGCCGTACCCCGACCGGTATTGGAGGAACGGTTGGCGCCGTTGTTGAAATAAGTACGATTCTACCACGGGCGTCGACCCGGATTTTCTAAACCCCATTACACTATAAAAAACCCTGCGACATCAACATCGCAGGGTTTTCTCTATATCCGTGTAGGAGCTCCGGCCACTTTATGCGCTGCAGGGTGTCAACGAACCTCGGTTCCTCACCCTGCAGTCTTATAGGTCGGGTTCCAATCCCGCCTGAGCGGGACGGACGGACCGCCCGTGCCACTCAGATTCACTAAATAAGAGCATCCTCCATCCATCCAAGCTTCATCAGTTCGATTCGGCTGGCGTCAGCGATTCCCAGATGGAATTTTTCCTCGGCGATCCGGATATGCTTTGGCGGAATATCTATTGGTTTGTGTTTGCCAAAGAAAGCCATCCGCTTGGCTCTCAGGATTCGAACGCCGGTGGCATCAACAGCGACAGGATCGATACTGACCAGCAGACCTTTGTATTCCCAGATATACCGTTTTTGAAAATGGTGGGGTCCTTTGCCATGGAATAGGGGCGTCAGCATGACAAGGATGTTTAATCGTGTCTTGCCTTTGATTGCAGGTAGATCCCAGAGGCTGGCTAAATTGGCGCAGGAATCGGGGTGATAATCGGGCGGATTGGGGACAAACATGATGTGGTTTTTGATGCAGCCACCAATGCCGGCCCAGTGGTGAGTCCGCAAGGGGCGGACGTTAATCAGCGCGGTTGCCTTTCGGAAGATAGGGTTTTCAAGCACGCCACGGTCGTCGATACCGATTTTTTTCTCGTCCACTCCGGCATCGATTAAACGGCGTTTAATTGCCGCTTCCAGTTCTGACGGGGTGGGCAGGAACCTCCATACATTGCTTTTGATTCCCACAGTATCAGACGGCTGCACCAGGCGTTTCCAGGCCGCCACCGGATCAGGCTCGTCTAAGAGTGCAGTGACCGCATCGTCAAGCATACGTTGAAGGACCTGGGCGTCAGGTCTGGAGTAGGCATCAAGAACGCTGGCATCTCGTACCAAAACCACCCTGGTCTTCTTCACATTTCTGGCGGCGCCTTCCGTTGGTCCGTCAGGGTTGGCCAGAATGGGAAGCCCAGCCACACCAACAAAGGTTACACCGACCGCGCCACGGAGAAAATCGCGGCGGGTAATCTCTTTTTGAGTTTCATCGTCAGTCACCAAACCTCCGGAAATTCAGCCTATTTGATCCGCGCCTTTTCCACTTCACTAATGATCCTTTGGATTTCGCCCTTGGATGGCGCCTCCAAGACTGCTACAAGGATTCTGTCCTTCAGGCGCGCAGCGTTCCAATTAGAATTTTCAGTCCGAGCCATTCCCTGGGAATCTGCATCCGTCAAGTATCTGAGGCGGAAATTCTCATAGCCCTTCTGTGCTTCAGCGATTGTGGTATAGCGAATCAGTAACAGAGCGAATGTTAAAGTGTCAGCCTGACTATTTATGGCGGAGGCAGGCTTATAGCGCGCCAGAATGCCTTCGGTCTGGCGGCTTAAATCGAGAAGGTTCTCCCCGGATAAGGAATAGTGGGCGTTCAGGCAGTGGTGGTCGTGAAAATAATAGACCTGATTTGCCAGCCGCTCCTTTTCAGGGAGCAACCTTAGTAGGTCTGGTTCGTTTCCTTCATCGGTGATTGCCTGTGCCATCGCTTTTCCCAAATCCAGCACGGCACCCCTGGTATCCTTGGATTCCCCCAGAGCCATAACCGAGACGAAATACCGCCCTTTCCAGAAAAATAGGGAGCTTTCCATAAGTTCAGAGCCTTGTCCGATCCCTGCTTCAGAGCCTTCTCGCAAATCATGATAATAGATGCCATAGGCATCTTCAGATGAACCCATATCGAACAGGTCAGCGATGATGTCAGGCTCGCCATTTTTCGTATATCGCCGGGCAAGCACGGTTTGAACGTTAAACGAGCGATAGATCTCGGCTCCGCCGTTGATGTACTTGAAGAGTGTTTCAGAATCATAAATAGCGTCGGATTCTGCTGGTTTCCACCCTTGAATTTCGGCTGGAAACATTGCAGCCAAGCTGGAAGTATTTGCAAATCCTGTGGCAGCAACCATTGCAACTCCGATTCCTATGAAAAGCATTTGAGCCAGCACCATATGTGTCTTTCTGTTGAGGGATGGCTTGTAAAGGAATTGACAAACGTATTATAGTAGTAATATAATCTCTCAATTTACAAAATGCAAGCATTTTAAACAGACTTACCTGTGCGATGTGGCGTCCCGCCTTAAGGACACGGACAATCCGTCGGCTGGCGGATTTTTCCGTCATCCCGTCCGGTAATCAGCACCGCGAACCAGGCGATGATGGCGGCGATTGCCACTGCGAATCCGTACAGTGTTTGAATAAATTAGTTACAGGGAGGCTATAGGGGATTTGAGATAAGGTGGGGTATAGAGTGAAACGAAACATATCCCGCCGAAGGCGGTTAATGGGTCAAGCGGCTCGCTTGCCGTGTGGGATACCGATGTACAACCAACCGAACAACAGCCTGAGGATTAATAATCCTCGAGACAACTTTTCCGGTCGTTCGATTTCCAACTTTGCTGGGTGACTCATAATCTTTCCTCCAAATACTAATAAGAGTCTTTATTGCATATAGCAAATTTCTCATTATGCATGTGGAATTATTCTGATCCTGTTTGACCATTCTGGTGAATTAATCATATCGTGGAAACAAACCCATCCAACTTGGGTGATTAGCACGCAAAATTGGAATTGAATTGTTTGGACAAGTATGTGCAAAGACTATAACAAAACCGCAATCACCAAAACCTTTTGGGAAGCGATTATCTACTAATTTACAATATCTTAGAATTTTATTCTTTTCCGTTCTATTAAAATATGTACAACTCGCTGAAAAGAAATTTTGTCTCTCTGTGAGTTCAATGTTGGTTCGTACCGATAAGTTGGTTTTTTCTTCGATCTTATTTTTGGCTAGAATGTTAGCGGCAATAAGTACTATATAGACCTCTGGATTTCCAGGAAGTAACTCCTTAATATTATCCAACCAAGCATCACAAATTTGACTACCAGTTCCAGAAAAATCATCAACAAAGACGACTTTGTCTTTTGGACCTAATTCTTCCTTTAGTAATTCACTTTTATAGATAAATAGGTGTTTAAATGTTCGACCATTTAATCCATTAGCATGTCGAAATTTGTATAACATTGAATCACCACTTTCCCCAGCACTTGTTGAAAATGCAACAAAGCGCCATTTTCCAGTGCGCGAAGATTCATCTCGACTCCATCCTTGAATATTGTTGAGTATTGATCTGAAAGCATCTGCAATTTGCTCGTTGGTCATGAAATCAACACTGTCTAAGATCCTAGCTGCAATATCCCTATCGTTCACCTCAAATTGATTTAACCATTCATCAATTCGCTCTTCTGTGCCGGGAATGCGATATTCCAAGAAAAGACGTGTCCAATCACCGATTCTGGTGCTATTAATAGGGGAATTACGCGGCAATGGTTCTCTCAAAATTTTAATCTCCTGCCTACTGCGCTCAGTTTCGAGCGAATGAGCTTAATAAGTTCCTCTAAGCTTTTCCATAATTCTTCCTCACCATAATATTCCTCGGTATCAATTTGTTTTATATCATCCTTAATTTTCTTTATATCATTTAAGAGCTTTCTCGCAGAAGTAAAAATGTCAGCAGATCTAATTGCTAGATGATCTAGTGTCAATGAATCATCCACTGTAAATTCTCTAAGTTTACTTGAAATTTTTCGTTCTTCTCCAGCACGACGCGCAATGTTGACATATTGTTTCATGATACGAAAGTCAGTTACTGCTTTCAATCCACTTGCTTTAGTTCTATATTTCGTTAACATTTTATTTGTGAATTCCTCTTTTGAGTACCAGTCCATTTTAACAACTAATCTATCATTTCTCACGGGATAAAGTTCTATGAAAAAATCTGCTTTTACTCGCTTTTCTGGATTGGGATCTAACATTAAATCTTGATATTTTTTTGGATAGGATAACAGTTTCTTACATCGTGAAACTACAGCCTGGTCTAATCCTGTCAATCCTGATAGTCTTTTCTCGTTTCTTTCATCTAATTCATTCATTAGTACTTCGAGTTTTAGAGCTGTTGGCATAAGCTCCCAATCCTCACGCAACTTATGAATCTGAAACATTGTCACAATATTCTGGGCAAGAGTTGGTTTTGCTACTACATTAACAGGAACACTTTCCATATCTAATTCTTTTGCACATATCCAACGCCGTTGACCATCAAGAATCACAAATGATTCCCTATCATCATCCCAATATACGGTGAGAGGCACCAAAATGCCTACCTTTCCAATCGAATTTCTTAGGACTATGAGCGGCTCTTTATCAAACAACATTCTTGGATTATGGGGATTCGGCTCCAAACTCTCCGTCGGAATTTTCTTTACACCAGTATATTCAGGTGACATAGTTCCTGACTGTCTTTTTTGCATTTCATTCCTCTTCTGTCGTTCTTTTCGCGTTCTACTACTAAAATATCCCCTAGTTGTATGCCAAATACATGTTTTCTATTGCAGATAGTTTTTGTGGAATGGATGGATTTCCAAATGTCGAATGTTCGTGTTTTACAGTGTATTTGACATCTACATATCCATAATACTTTCTTAGTAATTCTTGAATAGATCCTCCCTTCTTACAGTAAAGTCCGTTCTCTGGATAGCTAAGTAAAAAACAAGCACCTAATTTAGAAGTCCATGCCACTAATTCTTTCATACTATCGAACACTTTAGCACTTTGCGCAAATGGAGTCTGAAATCTGTTATCTGGATATCTTCCATCTCCAGAAACAGGTCTATATTGATATTCCACCATACTATCAAGAACATGATAGTACCTTGAATACTGTGCTGTGGAATATGGTGGATCTGCATAAATAATTGCGGGCAATTTTTTATGTGCTCTCATCTTCTTTAGTAATTCTAGTGCATCAGCACAATATGATCGGTTTTGCAGTCGCCATGTCTTTGTTCCGATTGCCGACATAGTTTCAAGTGACCCAAGAAAATGATCCCAAACAGATTTGCGTCGTTGTCCTATTATTCGATGAATATTACGCGCTTTTGGTTTGATAAACTGCGCAAATTGACCAGTTGAATTATTAATCCTGGTCAACACTTTTCCAAGCCCAATAATTAGCCATTCCCATTGTTCCTTACTAATATTTTCGTCCGATAGTGCTTTATCAATTGCATAGCGCAAAGAATCTAACTCCATACATTGTTTCACTCCAAAATAGCTTCCAACGAAAGTAATAGTTGCGTATCTATAGGGAAAGCTTTTTGCTTCTTTCTCCAGCATCTGTCTTTCTTGTTCTAGGTTCTCATCATTCCCAATATAGGGAAGCCCGGTATTCCCCACGATAGCATCATTCAAATTTGCTGTTTCAAAATATTTCTTCTCTTTTTTTAGATGCACGCTAAATCTATACTCAAGTAGTCTTAAATTCCTCTTATATGATTTCTGTAACAATGCGTGTGCACGTTTTGAGGAAATAGGGTCAGACTTTGAACAAAAAAGCGCTTTTGACACTAGAGCTGGAAATATCTGAATATCATTTGTCCAAATCTGTCTATCTGGAGTTATTGCTTGACCAACAGCGCACATTCCAGAAAATACATCGAATAGTGGACCCTCAGGTAGCCCTGAAACACACTCGCTTACTCTAGTTGCCAACTTTCGTTTTGTCCCCATATAACTAATATCTATACCCAAATCAAAGTCTCCTTATACGCAAAGTATTTTGGTCTATGAATCAATATAGCAACGAAATCTCATGCAGTCAAGGGAAAATAACAAAATCATATCTTTTTCGTAATCTATTTTCACTCTTAAATCAACTGACATTTTGGGCAGAAGACGCCGGAGCGGGAATGGTGGGTGTAGCGGACCAGAGGGGTGGTGCAGACTGGGCAGGGAAGACCCTGTTTACCATAAACTTTCAAATGCTCCTCAAAGCCGCCCGGATCGCCCTCCAAAGTCAAGAAATCCGATATAGTGGTGCCCCCGTATTCTATGGCTCGCTTTAAACACGATACGATACATTTCGCCAACACTTCACACTCCTTTATATTCAAGCTGTTAGCCGCTCGTAACGGATGCAACCTCGCGTCGAACAATATCTCCGAAGCATAAATATTCCCAATCCCCGCCACCACTCCCTGATCCAACAACACATCCTTTATCACCACACTACGTTTATGAAATACTTCGCGAAGGCGTTTTATGTCCACCCCGTCTTTTATTGGATCGGGACCTAAGGTTACTCCTGGTGGTTGGGTTCCTCCCGCCCTATCGAACATCAGCTTCCCGAACATGCGCATGTCGCTGAAATTCAATATATTGGCGCCCTCAAAATGGAACTCGGCACGGATGTATTTATCGCTGTCATTCCACAGGAACCTTCCGCTCATCCCCAGATGCACCCACAGACACCCCTCCGGCGCCAGCCGCATCCCGATCCATTTCCCAATCCGCTCCACCTTGAATATTGTTTTTCCTATTAGTTGCCGCTGGAATTTTTTTTCATTCTCCGGACGGACGATTCTGGAATGATTGACTTTCACCTGCAGGATTTGGCGGTTCAACACCCGCTCGCGTAACCCCTTCACCACCGTTTCCACTTCCGGAAGTTCCGGCATAACATTATCGCTATTTTATTGTTTTTCCGTCAGGTGGGGATACCTGACGGCACAGATAATAAGAAATTCCGGCAATCACCTACCAATGGAAACGATCCGGTCACTACCATCAAATCCGCATCCGGTTTTTCTAAATATCGTGATAAAGCAGCAACGCCATTATCCGCGGTAACTGCCTTAATTCCAATCTCCTGCGCTATTTTCAGGAGTTTCTCCGGGTCCTGGGAACGGGGAGTGCCGGTGGGAACTATCACAATATCATGGACATGCCCCTCCAGGATATTCAGGCATTTCCTGGTGTCTTTTCCCCGGGCAATTCCAATGATGACACGGATTTTCTTGCCGTTCCCCACCTGATCCAATACCCGCACCAACGCTTTAAAAGATGCAGGATTATGCGCCACATCCAGCAGCACATCCGGGTTTCGATTTCCCCACACTAATCGTCCAGGTATATTTATTGTAGACAA
>CBDVBD010000098.1:0-12115 GCA_965372135.1 uncultured bacterium
AATTCTTGCCCATAGCGGAATCAGGTTGCGGGGCGAATACAAGCGCCCGCGCCGACTGATTCCATGTGTACCTCGTACCGGTCTAAACGCCAATTAGAATTGGCACTTACCAAGTTCTTTGAGAATTTGGATCGGGATTATCTGGTGGCGGTCATCGGGCAGCGAAGTGATTTGGAACGGGTGTCACGGCAGATTGACAATTCCCAAGAAGTATTCAGCCGGATCGACACCTGGATTCCATTGAATACCTATTCCGCTCTCCCCAGTGAGGCGTTAAGCCTTCACTTGGAGAGCTTTTTTTCTGCTGCAGGAGCGCAGAATAAGCAGCCCGTGATCTTAATGGAAGCCACCGGACATATCAATTGTTGGTGTCAGGATATCCCTCAGGGTGCGTTGATTTCGGAGTGGGTGCGGTGGGCACAATGCTGCGAAGTGCCTTTGTTTGTGTTGTTCCATCATCCTCAAGTGCAGTTTTCAGAGGCGATATCACTTTTGCAACCATTTCCTTGGTTGATTATCAAAGGGGAATACTGGTTGAACCAGAATTACGTTCCCTGTTGTCCTTTGACTCCAGATCAGGACCGGCATTGTCAACGTTCGATATTGAAGAACATTGGTCGCATTTCCAAACATAGGGATGTAAACCAGGAAATGTTCAACCGGATCGCCCGGATGCTGCATTATTATTTCGGACCTACTCGAGTGAAATCCGTTTCAATAATATTAGATGATTCGGACAGTTGTTTACAGCCATACCAGCATGATGAAGTCAATAAGGAATTATTTCCCTTGAACTTCACCGGGCATCCTTCTGCATCGATTGCAGTGTATTGGCTGGAAGGAAATTGTGCCAATTCAGATGATCTGCGTGTGATTAATGATACCATCGGCATTGTTTCTCAACGGTACAATTCGTGGGTGGAGAGCATGCGGGTCCATCGGCTGAATAATATTGTCAACCAAGTGGCGCGTGCTTGTGAATGCCATATGTTGGGGATGCGAAGGGACGGACAGCTATCCTTGATGTTGGGGAGTTCCATGTTGGGAGATTCCGGAGACACAGTGATCAAGGCAATCCCGCATGGTTGGTTGCAGGATGTGTATGATACTTTCCTTGCCGGGGAACCGTTGTCCGGTCATGAATTGACAGTGATGCCTTCTGACGAACCGGATCCGGTAATTTTCTGGGCGGAAGGGCATCCGGTGAGTGCCACTTTCGAGGGATTGGTTGGACTGATAATCTTACGCGATGTTACAAGGTGGAAGCGGTTTGAACGGGACTTGATGCAGCAGCAGAAATTGGATACCGTGCGGCTGATGTCTGGTGGGATCACCCACGATCTAAACAATGTATTGTCGGCGATCATGGGGTATTCATCATATCTATCCATGCGCTTGTTGCCCGAAGATCCGCTTCGGGAAGATTTAGCTATGATCGAAAGATCCACCAGCAAAGCTGCGGATTTGGTTCAGCAATTATTGGGGTATTCACGCAAAACCAAAAAACCGACCGGGATGATCCTGCCAAATAATGTCTGTGAAGATGTGGCGCAGCTTATTAAACCTTCATTGAACGGTTCGAAGTACCTGCGCCTCGAATTTGATCCCGAAGCCTTGCCCGTCATCGGCGACGCCAATCAGATCCAGCAGGCGATCATGAATCTGTGCCTCAATTCCAAAGATGCAATTAGTCCGGGCGGTTCCGTGACGGTAAAAACGGAAAACAAGGTAATTACTGGCGATGAGCCGGGATTTAAATCCTGTACCCCAGGTCTGTATACCGTCATTACAGTGTCGGATGACGGAACCGGGATCCCCCGAAAGATTCGAAAAAAGATTTTCGAGCCCTTCTTTACTACCAAACCTTCGGGAAAAGGAACCGGCTTGGGCTTGACCATGGTAAAGATGATTGTGGAAAATCACGGGGGGAAATTGATAGTTCGCAGTCGGAAAAACAAGGGTACGAGCATATCGCTTGTCCTCCGTGCGATGGCAAAACCGGTAGAAGATGCGCCTCTCATTCAGCAAACACTTCCCCACGGGAAAGAGGGAGTATTGTTAGTGGATGATGAGCCGTCGATTGTGGATATGGGGGCGAAGATCCTAAGTAATAAAGGGTACCGGGTCTTTACCGCATCGTCTATTTCGGAAGCGGAAAAAGTGATGTCTAAGAATTTGTATGACATTGATTTAGCTCTTGTAGATGTTGTCTTCCCGGAGAAGGATGGGTTTCAGTGCAGTTCCATATTGAAGGCAATGTCTCCCAATTTGAAAGTGGTGATGTTTTCCGGATATACCCAAAATGACGGGTCGATTCCCATTGCGGAAATATCGGATTATCCCTTCGTGCAAAAACCGTTTCGTGCCAGCGATTTACTGGATACGGTTCGAAAGACGTTGGATGATATTCCCACTTACCCCACCGCCGAAGATATCTTTCTTAATGGTTCGTAATACGTATATGACTCGTTAGTGCCTTGTTGTTGATTCCAAACAATCCTCTAAAAAACAGCGGAAGCAAAATAATTGCTTCCGCTGTTTGGTATTAAAGCTCTTCGTTTAGTTCCCGAATGATCGGAAACTCTGCTATTACATTGCATCCTTAAAAGCTTTACCCGGGGCGAACTTTGGTACCTTCTTGGCGGGAATGTTGATGGTTCTCCCGGTACGGGGGTTCCGACCGGTACGTGCTGAACGTACCATTCTCGAGAAGGAACCGAAGCCGATCAGGGTCACTTTTTCGCCTTTGGAAACAGATTTCGTCACGGTGCTGGTAAATGCCTCCAACATCGATTCCGCTGTTTTCTTCGTGGTACCTGCGTTCTTTGCAATCTCGTTTACCAAGTCCACTTTGTTCATGTCATCCTCCTTTGAATGAGTCTAAAGGTTTGTGAATTAAAAAAACCGAAATATTGGTGTAGTGAACAACTTAAAAAAAATATTACACCTTATAATGGACTTTATAAAATACGTCTAAATATCAACCGCCGAAAACCCTTGATATGTGCGGTTTTTCAAGGATTGATATCTGCGTTTTTCGCATTATAAGTAAAATTTTGCTTAATGTCAAGGAAAAAATTGAGAAAATTACGATTTTTCCGCACTGATACTGTGTTTTCGGGGATTTTGCCCCAAAAAGGTGGTTATTTGGATATATTTGCCGGGGGGTTGTCGGAAAGGAATAAGTTTAAGGCAGGTAATCTGTTCGGCAGTTTTAGGTGTTGTGCTATAGCTTGGGATACCAATTCCTTGGCTGTGCGGACGGCGTTAAGTACGGTCTCACCACGCACAAGATACGCTGCAACCGCTGCGGAAAACACACAACCGGTTCCGTGGATGTCAGGTCCTTGGAAGTCGTCCTCTAACCAATGTATATCACCGTTTTGGTCCAACAACAGGTCAACCGGTCGGTCGCGCCTGTGTCCACCAGTCAGGACAACCGCAGTGCTCCCCATTTCTTGCAAGCATTTAGCGGCAGCGACAGCATCGGTGTCTGATTCCACAGTGATACCGGTCAGCCGTTTAGCTTCCCCGTAGTTGGGAGTAATAATTGATGCGATGGGAATCAAATGGGCTTTCATGGCAGCTATACCGGCATCCGAAAGCAGTTCGTGACCACTGGAGGAGGTGATCACCGGATCCAATACCACATTTGGGACTGAACTCTCTGCCAGTATTTCCGATACTGCATTGACAATATCCTCACAGATTAACATGCCGATTTTTACCGCTGCTGGTTGGATGTCCTCCATTAATGAACGGATTTGGTGGGTAACTACTTTAACAGGAATTGAGTGTATGTGACGCACACCGGTGGAATTCTGCACGGTAACCGCCGTGATTGCGCTGGTTCCGTAAACCCCCAATGAGTGGAATACCTTTAAATCCGCTTGAATGCCAGCGCCACCGGAATTGTCCGAACCGGCGATGGTGAGTACAGCCAGAGTGGTTTTCGTATTGCGATTGTTGGTCGGCATATGAAAATAATTCGATATTACTTTTGGCGAAAGTGGTCGAATCCTGACAAGAGTTCTATTGTAGATTCGCCGTCGCGGTGCTGATGTCTGATGCCGGGTTCTACCTCGATAATGCCGACTTCACATAACGGGAACTGATAACGTTGCTCCCATTGTTGTCTTATTTCTTCGAAATTGTCATCGCGGATGGTGCACAACAAAACATAGTCTTCGCCCACGCTGAGACTCAATTTCCACGGATCCAAGCCGCGAAATTCCACATATTCCTGAAATGGTTCCGACAGCGGAATATTGCTCAAATTAATACTTGCGCCCATTTCGGATCGTTCCAGGATGTGTCCTAAATCGGATGCTAAACCGTCGGAGATATCAATCATAGATGTGACAGCGCCGGAAGCTGCCAGCCACCTGCCCTCATCCAAGTGCGGTCTGGGCTGATTGTGGGCTTCAAGCAGCGAGGGGAAGTTTCGTTCCGATTCAGTGTCATTATCAAGGATAATCTGCAATCCGGCAGCTGAATCGCCCAGATACCCGGTTACTACCACATGATCCCGGGATGCTGCTCCTTTTCGGTACACCACTTCGGATACCGGTACTTCCCCGACCACCGTCACCGAAACGACAATCGGACCCTGCGACCCGGTGGTGTCCCCGCCGGTTAAATTGACGTCCCATTCGGCAGCCAATTCTTTGAAGCCGCGGTAGAATTCGTCCCAGAATTCCACATCCATGTCCTTTGGGATGCCCAACGACAGGAAGGCTTCTTTGGCGATGCCACCCATGGCGGCAATATCGCTTAAGTTGACTGCCAACGATTTCCAACCCAACTGCCAAGGTGTGATTTTGTGTTTCAGGAAATGTACGTCCTCGACCAGGAGGTCTTTGGTGACCAGATAATGAGTTTGGCTGTCTTTTTCCAGGACTGCGGTATCGTCCCCGATCCCCTGGATTAAACCTCCAGGTCGGATGATACCGTCTTTTGCGATCCGGTCGATGAAACCGAATTCTCCGATGTCCGATAGTTTCACTGTCGTTTTACCCTCCCGATTTGTACTTGTTCCAAAATTTCCCGGGCAGCCTGTTCCGGGTCATCAGCAGCCACGATTGCCGACACCACCGCCACGCCGTCGGCACCGTTGGCGATTACGTCAGTCGCGGTGTTTCGATTCATGCTGCCGATGCCAATCAACGGCAGGTCGGTGCGTTTTCGAATCTCACGGAGCCCTTCCAGCCCTAATCCGGTATCCAATTCCGGTTTGGTGGGTGTGGTGTAGATGGGACTGACTCCCAAGTAATCCGCATTGTAGTGCACCGCAGCTTCAACCTCATCCCGATGTTCCACCGACATACCGATGATTCTTTGGTTGCCCAGGATTTCCCGTGCTACCCGAACTGGCATATCATTCTTACCCAGATGCACACCATCTGCATCCAAAGCCTGCACCATATCCACCCGGTCGTTGATTAGGAACAACACTCCCTCTTCTCTTAGGAAGTTGCGTATGGCGAGTCCTTCTTCGTAAAACTGCCGTGTGTCGGCACTTTTCTCCCTCAATTGGACGACGGTAACCCCGCCACGAACTGCAGCTTTCACGATGTCCAGCGTACTGCGTCCCCGTGACAGATCGCGGTCGGTAACCAGATACAGGCTCCAATCGATATTTGAGGTTATCGTTCGCGGTTTCATATAGTTAAGAGATGGTCTCGATTTTGGCGTGACGGGCTAAATCATCGGGGGTGATTGTGTACAGGGCGTCGAGCATGGCGATCCAGAAACTGCCCGGGGCTTCGGTGGTTTGTGCAGCCACTTCGCCGGCTAATCCGAATAATGCTAATGCTGTGGTGGTGGCGGTCACCGGGTCTTCATCGACTGCCAGGAAAGCGCCGATGGTGGTGGTGGCGGCACAACCGGTACCGGTAACGTACCCCATTAGCGCATGCCCGTTGGACACCCGGAATTCCCGTTTCCCTTCGGTGACCAAATCCACCGGTCCGGTAATCGCCAAAGTGCTTCCCAGTTCCGTTGCCAGGATATGGGCGGATTCGGCGGCATCGTCCACGCCGTGAATGGAATCCACACCCTTGGTTTTCGATCCGGCTTCTGCCAATGACAGCACTTCGGAAGCGTTGCCGCGGATCACCGTAGGACTGGCAGCATCGATCAACCGCCGAGCGGAATCCGTCCGTAACCGGCTGGCACCGGATCCCACCGGATCCAGGATTATCGGAACACCTAAGGACTGTGCCTTCCGACCGGCGATTTCCATCGATTCTATCCAGTAGGGTGTCAAAGTGCCGATGTTCAGCACTAATGCTCCTGCAATACTCACCAATTCCTCCACTTCCTCTGGTGCATGCGCCATAATGGGAGATGCCCCCATGGCGAGCAGTGAATTAGCGGTGGAGTTCATGACTACGAAATTGGTAATGCTATGAACCAGAGGTTTCTTTTCCCGTACCAGTTCCAGATTCTTAGCGGCACGTTGGTTGATTGATTCCATTGAATTCCTCGTAATGTCAACCGTTATAATGTATTATGTAGATTTATCGAACATAATTTTCCACACATAGTACAGACTATTTGATCGTAGGCTTCGCTTTCGGCACGGCGTTGACGCGCCAGTTCCGGGTCGATGGCAAGCTTATACATGCCTTCCCAGTCCAATGCCTTCCTGCGTTTCGACATGTCCAAATCCCATTGTGTCGCGTTTCGAACGCCCTTGGCAATATCCCCGCTGTGAGCGGCAATTCTGGTGGCGATGACGCCGTCGCGTACATCCTGTACCGTAGGAAGCCTCAAGTGTTCCGCGGGGGTCACGTAACACAAGAAATCAGCACCAGCCGCCGCAGCAACGGCACCGCCGATAGCGCCGGTGATGTGGTCATATCCGGGAGCGACATCGGTGGTCAAGGGTCCCAGCACATAGAAGGGTGCATTGTCACACAACCGCTTCTCCATCAGCACGTTGGCTTCCACCTGGTTCAACGGCACATGTCCGGGACCTTCGATCATCACTTGAACACCGGCGTCTCGAGCCCGCCGTGCCAATTCGCCCAGGATGGTTAATTCCTCCACCTGCGGTCGGTCGGTGGCATCAGCGATGGCGCCGGGACGTAAGCCATCGCCTAAGCTCAGGGTCATGTCATACTTGAATGAGATTTCCAGTAGCCGGTCATAGTATTCATAGAGCGGGTTTTCCCGCCCGTGATGTTTCATCCAGGCTGCTAATATCGATCCACCGCGGCTGACGATTCCACCCACTCGGGGGCTCTGTTCCAACGCCGCTAACGATCTCTGCGTAACTCCGCAGTGTACCGTGATGAAATCCACACCCTGTTCGCCGTGCCTTTCGATTTCATCGAACAGTTGATCGGTTTCCAATTCGAATATATCTTTGTCCGCCTGCTGCAGTGTGGCTGCCACCCCATAGATGGGTACCGTGCCGATCATCACGCACGATTCCGCGATGAGGATTTTGCGGATATGGTCCAGGTCTCCACCGGTGGACAAATCCATCACGCTGTCGGCGCCGTAAGCGATCGACACTTTCAACTTATCGACTTCCTCGTCCAAATCCATATGCTCTTGAGAGGTGCCGATATTGGCGTTCACTTTGGTTCGTAACCCGGCGCCGATCCCACGTGCGTCGAATTTCCGGTTGGTATTTATCGGTATCACAATGGTTCCGTTTGCCACTCCTTGCCGGATAAATTCCGGCTCTAATCCTTCTCCCTCCGCCACCTGCCTCATAGCTTCGGTGACGATGCCCTCTTTGGCAAGACTTAACTGTGTCATAATTTCACCTATCTGTTTAACAAAAAACCGCGAAGTAGGAAATTCGCGGTCACAAACATCAAATTTTCGCATCGCGTTTCCCTACGCTGGCATTACCCAGATCAGGTTCGACGGGTATGGTCTCAGGCAACTAAGTGCCACCCCGGATGCAACTTGTGTGTTTTAGCTTGTAATAATATACATCAAAATTACTTAAAAGTCAAGTTTTTATCGATGACAATATTTCGGCTTTAAGTACGCTGTAGTTGTCATTTCCTTATTCGTGCTTATAGATTATTACAATCACAGATATAAAATTAATACACTTAAAGATTCCCATTTGATCTCATTCATAGAGCAAGAAGATTACAAAACTTCTTGATTTTCGGGCTTTATTTTATTATATTTCCGCGTCGCAGGAAAGTTACAAATAATATGCGCCCGTAGCTCAACTGGATAGAGCGTCTGGCTACGGACCAGAAGGTTGGGGGTTCGAGTCCCTCCGGGCGTACATAGCAATCAAGATTTCCATAATTCGTTGCGACATAACCTCCATCATTTGATTGGCATACAGACTGTATCCATCCATTTCTGTATTTCTTAGTCCAAACTGTGTCCCCTATACTTTTAGTCTTCACCAAATAGATACCGCTTGCGCCAAAAGAGCCCTCGCCTGCACTAATATACCCACCATCAATATTCTGCTGTGCTGCGTAACAGTCATCTTCCCTTGAGCTACCGTAACTGCGTTCCTAAACTACTTTACCAAAACTTTCAATCTTCACCAAGTACATGTTCCCTTGGTAGTTCGGAGGTGAGTTCGCAAGTATGTAAAAGGATCGAATACATTTCCACTAATCCAAATTACGTCGAGATCTTTCATCAATGTGAAGGGTGAATGATCAACAATCATAAATCCAAGAAAAAAAGTAACATGAATTGGTTTGTCCAACTTACTGGAAATGTTTCGACAGCTTTCATCCAAAAATATCCGCCACAATCCTCAATTTTTGTTTTTTCTCTTGACATTATCAACAAAAATTATTATATTTGACTGAGAAGAATTTTTCAATGTAGTGGATGAAGGACATATTGTGGATCATGTAAATGATAATATTGATCGACTTAGTCAAAGAGTCGCTAAGCTATTATCCGAGGAGCGAATCGAAAGGAATTATAGCCTTCGTAAGGTTCATGAATGTTTACCAATAAAAATAGCAATTTCAACACTACATCATTATGAAACCAAAGGTGCATCACCTGAAGCTATTAGAATCCTAAGCCTATTTAGATGGTATGGTCTAACGCTGGGTCAAATCTTCTCAGATCAATCCCCTCCTAAACAAATGCTAACAGAACTGTGGGATGACGACAGTTTCAGAAAACTTTGTATTAAGCTTTATGGAGTGAATCCCACGAGACGCAAAGACATCTTGGCAGCACTTGCTAAGCTTATTTTTACAATTGGTCAGTCAGATCAAGATTGAAAGGTCATTGATTGTGATTTTTACGGGAGGTGTAAAGCGATGGGAAAAAATACTGCCTCGTCTTATGGTGCCCCTACCTCTGCGAGTAGATTTCGTAACGGTCGGGAAATTGAGTTATGCCGTCCATGTTCGATCTTATTTTATTACTTGCGTCATCTAAGGAAGAAAAACAAATGGACATGGAAGTACACTTATGATCGTGTATCCAATGCGACTTCGCTCTCACCAAAAGAGATTCGCCGAATAGCCAGGGGACAGGTCCCCAACAGCAATCAAATACATTTGCTCACAAAAAGCCTACGATGGTTAATTTGCTTCGTCTTCGGTGTTGAGGCTCAGGTCTATAAAGAGACGGAGCATATTTTCTTTTACGAAGTGGGAAACCACTCCCCATCATTGGCTGAACGTCGCGAATTTAAGAAACTGTACATTGAACTACTGCTTATGAAGATTAAGGATGAGCAGGGGGGGGGCAAATGAATTCCGTTAAGTATCCAATCGCAGCGGCTGCAAAACTGGCTAAAGGAATCGTCGAACGAGTTGAAAAGCCACATAGACGCCTATTATTTGATTCGGACTTTCACAATTTTGATAGTCTTAAAGGATTTGCAGAAGAAATCGGCGCCCGAATCATATTCAATAAAAGCCTTCCTGGAATAAACTCGAATTCAAACCTTTTACGTACCACTAGTGCTGCTGTTATCAATGTACAAGGGACTCCCTATATCCTTATGGATAGATCATTAAAACCAAAATCAGAATTGGCTTTGCGAGCGCTTGCCCATGAAATAGCGCATGTAATACTCGGACATTTAAGCCACCCAAACTTCGCAGCTTTTGTATATTCCGGTACGAAGAACAGGATGGATGCTGAATTGCAGGAACTCTTTTCTACACAAGTTGAACTGGAGGCTGATTTACTGGGAATGATGTTAATTGTTCCTGATAATCTTCTGGAAAAACAGGTAGATAAGACAAAATTTATTCCTGCACGTCGCAAAGCTCGGGAACTTGGTTTAGATACGAGATGGCTGGTGGCTCGCATACAACTGTACAGAGAAATATACGGATATAAGAAATCGCGAGAGCTCTTGAAAAGAGATCTGAGTGATAAGATCACAAAACCCGATCTGGATAAGTGGTACAGACTCGAGGGCACTCAATACAACAGCCTAGAATACTTCATGCCTGATATCGATGTTCTTCTCCTTGGCTACCTTAGTTAAACACTATCAGTTAAAGAGAATTGATGGTAAAGAGTCTAGACATTAAGAGGCTAAAGGCTAAGCTCGGCATTTCCAGAGGCTTACCGCTTGATTTAGTCTTCAATTATAACAGCCCTGTGTGGGATAGGCGATACTTCTATCCGAGGGATGGCCTATGCAGAAGATTTGTCGAACTGTATAATGAACCTGGCTCGCAAATTTTGGTTTTTGGAAAATCTTTAGTTGGTAAGACATCTTTGATATTGTATTGCCTGGAAGTAATGTTAGAGAAAAAGATCTGCCACATATTTTGCATTGAGAAAATGACAACAGAAACATTTGTACGCCGAGCGCTACAAAAACTTGAAAAAACCCGTAGCGAAACTATATCTATATCCAAGTCATCGTCATGGGAGGCAAAAGCCACAGGCTCACTATATCTCGTGAAAGGAGAAGGTGCTGTAACTCAGAGAGAACACAGCGAGGATCGACAAACACCATGGATTGAAACTCCAGAAATTTCGGATTTGGCACAGTCTTTAAGTTGTCACAACGTTACTCTCTTTGTTGATGACGCTGAAAAAATATCCGATGTTTCTCTCATAGATGCCTTTAGAAATTTGGGAAAGCATTTATCTTCCGGAATTGAGGAAGGTGGAAAAGTCGTTTTCGCCATAGCAAATTCAAGACTCGAAGAAATTTCCAGAATTTGGAAACCATGCAGGAGTAGAATCGTTCCCCTAAAAATACCTAAGATGACCATCGATGAGATCAAAGGACTTATTAATAGGGGTTGTGCATTTACATACATGAAATTGGAATCGGAAGTCGTAAATGAAATAACTGGCATGGCCGACGGAATTCCAGCTCGAGCCCAACTAATCTGTTTAGAAACTGGTCGCGACATAGCACGGGTAGCCGGTATTAAAGACCAGCGCCTAACGGGAAATGAGACGAAAGTAGACATCGATCATTTTAGAAATGTAATCATAGAAATCATTAAGGATCGGCATATATATCTATAAATAGGAAACACAGCCCTACATTACAGCTAAAATAATTCTCGTGCCCCGCTGAAACGTATAAGTCGAGTTAGCAAATCTTACCGACCGCCAGATTTCAACCAAGCGGCCTTTGTTTAATATTCTGCGAGCATTCATTTAGCAGCATGAAATCCTGATGCTGTCTCAAGGGTAGCTTTTTCTTCATCTGAGGGAGCTATAATAAAAGTTCGAATAACGTCCACGAGGGCGTACATAAAGGCAGGATAACCTATATGTTTATCCTGCCTTTTATTTTATGGTGATTGAGGCTGCAGTATTGGTCTATTTAAGCAGCACCACTTTTCGGGTGTTGGAAACAGTTGGTGTTTCCAGACGGTAGAAATATACTCCGGATGCTAAATCCGATGCATCGAACAAGGGATGATAGGTTCCCAAATCCCGCCAGCCATTGACTAATGTCGTAACATGCCGACCCGTGACATCATAGACTTTTAAGCTGACATTGGTACCGATAAGTATCGAGAATGATAGAGTTGCACTTTGGTTAAATGGGTTTGGATATGCGGGATGTAAATAAAATGTATTTGGGATTTTCGGTGGTTGTGGGCTTGGTATTGCCTGAGAAACATCGAGAATCTCAAAGAAGTATCTGTCGTTAACATAGGCA
>CBDVBD010000099.1:0-12084 GCA_965372135.1 uncultured bacterium
AGCTTTTTTATGAATAGAGTGGACTGGTTGGCTCAGGACGAGGACTTAATCCAAATCCGAACCCGGAATGTCACAGCCCGACCGTTGAAGGAAGTGTCAGCCGGAACCAGACAATTTGTAAAGTATGCCAATATTTTAGGACCGCCCATCCTGGTTATTTTACTGGGAATTGTGTTATGGGTGATGCGTCGTGGACGGAAACAGGAGTTCTAAGCTATGAAAAAACAATCATGGATTCTTGTCATCATCGCGGTGGTCCTATTAGTGATTTATTTATTGTCACAACGGGGCACACCGGTTAAACGAGTGGCTGACTACTTCGTTGAAATCGATTCGGCGGAAGTTTTTAAGGTCCAAATCAAACATGAAGACGTTGAGTTAACGCTGGAGAAACGCGGTGATCAATGGTGGCTGACTGATCCGGTGGAATATCCAGCCAATGCCCGTTTCGGAGAGGATTTGGCGAGCAAACTCTCCGATCTAAGAATCGAAAATCTGATCAGCCAGCAGGCTGAAAAGCAGGAAATGTTCGAAGTCACCGATTCACTGGGGATTGCGGTAACGGTACATGCTGGAGGCGACCCCATAACCATTATTATGGGCAAAGTCAGCGAAGGGTATCGGCACACCTACATGCGCTTGGCGGACTCCGACGACATCAATCTGGTTAAAGGGGTGTACCGATCCTACTTTACCCGGAATATCAGAGATTGGCGGGATAAAACTATCACCAAATACGATAAGGAAGATTTCACCGGCTTTGTGCTGACCTATCCCGACAAATCCATGGAACTAACCAAATTGGACACCGGCTGGGTGGCGAAGATCGGTAGCGAAGAGTTTCTTGCCAAAGAGAATGTTGTCAAACGTATTAGCAACTTGCTGAGCAACATGAGCTGTTTTGACTTTGTAGATTCGCTGGATATGGAAAAGTACGAATTCAACAAGCCTGTTTTCCAGTTGAAAGTTACCACAGTGATGGATGAATTTACTATCAAACTGCTTCCGGTAGATGAGGAAGCTCAAAAGTATATCCTTGAGAAAGATAATGCCCTCACGCATTTCCTGATCTACCAGAGTACCGCCAAGGTCATGATGAAAGAGTTCGATGAGTTCCGTCCTGATCCGGAAGAAGAGAAAAAAAGTCATAGTTAATTCTTGGATACCTACCGATTGTATTGAAATGCGGTGTTCGGGAAAAACCGATTGAGGAGTGATCATGATACGAAGTGTTATCGCGGTATTGATTGTGGGATTGTTAATTATCGGGGTATCTCCAATGAATTTGTTGGGCGCGGAAGGCGCTGTGATCTCTTTCCGGACAGGTACTTTGGACGGCGACTGGAACACGATCTTTGGTCCTGAAGGCAAACCGGTGCCCGATTCCAGCTATATGATGATAATACTGGCTGGGGAAAATGGATTGGCGGACCCACCCAACTGCGATGGATCTCCCGGCGGCGATGATATACAACCTACCGGCAACTTCTATGATCATCTCTATGTGCGTGATCCTGCTACCGAAATCCCGGTGACACCACAGGGGAACGTGTACCATTCAGGACGGTTATTAAACGCCGATCCTCCGGGTAAACTGGAAGAACCAGCAGTCAATACCGGAGATAAAATCTACTGGCGGGTATTCAACCACAAAGATCCATCCCAAGCCACCCATTACAACGACATGATTGCGGTTGATGGTAAACCTATGACTGTGTACGAAATTCCCGCCATTCAAGGACTCGCCTTGTATACCGTCATTTTGACATTCGGACCTGCACAAGCTATTTGTCCGTAATATCATCAGAAAACCTGATTACAGATTATAACAAAAATTTGAGAAAATTCTTGACAAATGGGGGGAATTTATTTATATTGACATTATTAGCACTCATTAATAATGAGTGCTAATGATTAGAGATGACTTTCAACTAACCTAACATTTAACATGTAGAAACAAAAAGGGAGGACGCCATGGAGATTCGTCCTGTAGATGAACGAGTACTGGTTAAGCCACTCGAAGAAGGGGAAAAAGTAGTCGGTGGAATCATCATTCCCGATACCGCAAAAGAACGCCCTCAGATAGGCGAAGTGGTAGCGTTGGGTGACGATATCCCCAAGAAAGAAGGCGGCAAAAAGCTGTCTGAAATCATAAAAGCCGGCGATAAGGTTGTCTATGCCAAGTACGGTGGCACTGAATTGAAATGGGAGGGCAACGATTATCTGATCGTGTCCCGCGGTGATATCCTGGCAGTTGTGTCATAATCAGCCTTGAATATCGCGAATCAAACATTAGGTAAAGATTAAAAGGAGATATGTTATGCCAGCCAAATTAATTAACTTTGATGCGGACGCCAGAAACGCTCTGAAAAAGGGTGTAGATATACTGGCGAATACCGTCAAAGTTACATTGGGACCCAAGGGTCGCAATGTGGTGATCGATAAAAAGTGGGGCGCTCCCACTATAACCAAAGACGGAGTCACCGTCGCCAAAGAGATCGAATTGGAAGATGCCGATCAGAACATGGGCGCTCAGATGTTGCGCGAAGTTGCATCTAAGACTTCCGATGTCGCTGGAGACGGCACCACCACCGCCACCGTGTTAGCGCAATCCATCATCCATGAAGGACTCAGGAACGTAACCGCCGGCGCCAATCCCATGGATTTGAAGCGTGGGATTGAAAAGGCTGCCGCAGCGGTTGTGGAGTCCCTGAATGAGCAGTCCAAGGAAGTGACCAATAAAGAAGAAATCGCCCAGGTAGGCTCCATTTCCGCCAATAACGATCCATCCATTGGTGAGTTAATTTCTGACGCCATGGACAAGGTCGGTAAGGACGGCGTAATCACCGTAGAAGAAGCCAAGGGCACCGAAACCACCCTGGAATTGGTGGAAGGGATGCAGTTCGACCGCGGGTACTTGTCACCCTATTTCGTGACCAATCCTGACGATATGGAAGCACTGATGGAAGAGCCTATGATCCTGATCTATGACAAGAAGATCAGCGTCATGAAAGACCTGCTTCCTATCCTGGAAAAGGTAGCTCAGATGGGCAAACCCCTGCTGATTATCTCCGAGGACGTGGAGGGCGAAGCATTGGCGACTTTGGTGGTCAACAAGCTGCGCGGCACCTTGAAAGTGGCTGCGGTGAAGGCACCCGGATTCGGTGATCGACGTAAAGCCATGTTGGAAGATCTCGCCGTATTGTGCGGTGGTCGTGTGATTTCCGAAGAAGCCGGGTTCAAGCTGGAAAATGCAGTGGTGACTGATCTTGGTTCCGCCAAAAGCATTGTGATTGACAAGGACAATACCACTATCGTGGAAGGCGGCGGGGAGACTGAAGATATCAAGGGTCGCATCAGCCAGATCAAGAAGCAGATCGAAAACACTACCTCCGACTACGATCAGGAGAAGCTGCAGGAGCGGTTGGCGAAGTTAGCCGGTGGTGTAGCGGTGCTGAAGATCGGCGCTGCCACTGAAGTGGAAATGAAGGAAAAGAAAGCCCGCGTCGAAGATGCCCTGCATGCCACCCGTGCGGCAGTGGAAGAAGGGATCGTCCCCGGCGGCGGTGTGGCATTTATCCGTGCCATTCCAAAGTTGGATGGCTTGAAGCTGAAAGGCGATGAAGCTATTGGGGTAGCCATTGTACGCCGTGCAATGGAAGAACCGATTCGCTTGATTGCGGAAAATGCCGGTCATGAAGGGGCGGTCGTGGTACAGAAAGTCAAAGAAGGCAAAGACGGATATGGCTTCAATGCCCAGACCGAAAAATATGCTGATCTGGTCAAAGACGGTGTGATAGATCCCACCAAAGTGACCCGGATTGCTTTGGAGAATTCCGTAAGTGTGGGTGCGTTGTTACTGATGACCGATGCAACCATCTACGAGAAAAAAGAAGAAGAAAAAATGCCCGCAATGCCAGGAGGTGGCGGAATGGGCGGAATGGGCGGCGGCATGTATTAATGCCCCAGCGGCAATTCACATAAATCGAAAGCCATCCCGAATCGTCAGGATGGCTTTTTGTTTTAGTTCGATCTTGTTATCGTACCGCCGTCACTTGATAAAAGCGGCTGTGATTGGTAAGGGCATAAGGTTCCATCCAGGTGGGACTGGTTACCGTGGCGGCTAAGCTGTCAATTGAGGTGGGGGTTGATCCTATATAGACATTGTATTCCGTGGCTTCCGGAACCAAAGACCAGATCAGTACCGCGTGCGATGAGGTTAAGATGGATATGGTAAGGTCTTCCACCGGGGATACTGCGGCATCAAGAATCTCGGTCATTTCTACACCGGTGGCGTATTCGGCATCGAAGCCCAAGAGTTCCCCGATGGTGGGTGTCACATCCCTCAAGGTACGTGAGGTGGTGGACACCAGCCCCTGTTGAATATCAGGTCCAATCGCCAACAATTGGATTGTCCTACACCCGTCACACCCGTCACCGTGACTGGAAAAATTTGTGGTATGCCGTCCGTGGTCGTTGGTAACGAACATGCTGGTGGTTCCGGCATAGTTCGCTTGACTCTGCAGCAGATTCCACAGCATCCCTACAATGCTGTCCGCCACCGAAATTGCATGGGTATAATTGTTCCAATTCCCGCTGTGCCCTTCATGATCCACATCCGCCAGGTACAACATCATAAATGATGGCTGATCCAGCGTCAAAATGTCCTCTGCCTCATGCCACACATCCAGATCGGACGATCCAACAGTATGATATAATGGCCAATAATTCGGACCATACCCCGGATCAAAACTCGCCTTCCACGAGCACAGATTCTTGAGCACATACACGCAGTCCGACTGCGGACGCAAAAGCTGCCGACGGAAGTATTCGAAGACAGTGGGCAATTCCGAGTAGTTGTTCTGCTGCCCGCCACAACTTGGATCGGAAAATGTAAGTATCTCTGTCCATGCTCCGCACCAAATCGCCGGGATAGCACGCGATGTATACGTATAACCATCATTTAAAAATGGTTCGATGATTACGCCTTGCTGACTCAAAGCATACATCTGAGGAACGTAAGTATGGGAAGGATCTCCCAACCCTTCCGTGTACCTGAGTCCGTCAATAATCACTAACACTACCTGTTCCGTCTGATACCCCAAACAGGGAAGAACCCACACCGCAACCATCAGGGACAGAACAACCAAACAACGTATCGATTGCATAAGACATCTTTCAGTTAATCCAAACAGTAATAATAAAGCAAAAATATTGCAAAAAATCAACATAAATTGTACCGACGATGAAATTTTTTTTATATGGAAAATCTTATTAAACGGAAACCTGCAAATTGTGTGAACATTAAAGGAAAATATCCGGAGTTAAATAAACAAAACACTTGACAAAACATCTTTTTTTAGCTATATTATGGCTCACAACTACTTATATGTTAAA
This sequence comes from uncultured bacterium, assembly GCA_965372135.1. GTDB lineage: Bacteria > Electryoneota > RPQS01 > CBDVBD01 > CBDVBD01 > CBDVBD01. The sequence goes on from CBDVBD010000099.1 coordinate 5,398, forward strand.
TAAGAGTATCCGAGGGGGAATGGGGTGGTGCGTTTTTTTCACCACACTACGCAGGTGTATTTGTCGGATCGTTTTTATAGCCGGGGTGGTGGAATTGGTAGACGCAGGGGACTTAAAATCCCCCGGATGGAGACGTCCGTGCCGGTTCGATTCCGGCCCTCGGCACTCAGTAATTTTTAAACAATAACTTCGAGGTTCTATGGCTCATAACATTTAGTGAAGGGCTATTATGCAAAAGCATGTCTCGGAACCTCGGACATGCGTTTTATTTTATTGGGCGATTAGCTCAGTTGGTTAGAGCGCTTGCTTGACATGCAAGAGGTCACTGGTTCGAATCCAGCATCGCCCACGTTGACGGGCAAACGATGAGTGATTATAGCCTCTTGATTGCGACCGATAGTATTTAACCATGTCGAATCGTGAACAAACATATCCGGTGGAAGTCGGCACCGTGCCGATGGAGGTACTGGAATCCAATGGGATTTCTCCCGATGGCATTGTCGTTGCGTTGCTGGATGACATCCTGGTGGATTTAAGCCTGCCTGTCCATGAGGGCGGGAGTTTAAGATTTCTGACCTTTGAGGACAATCAAGGTCGGGACATCTACTGGCATTCCGCGGCTCATTTGATGGCGCAGGCGGTGACCGAACTCTATCCCAGCACCAAGTTGGGTTTCGGTCCCACTATCGATGGTGGTTTCTACTATGATTTCGACATGGAAACACCCCTTTCCGTGGATGACCTGCCGGCTATCGAGGGACGGATGCGGGAAATCATCCAGCGGAATGAACCGATTACTCGTCAGGAGCTTACGTCCAGCGAAGCTGCCAAGCTGTTCGAAGAGAGTGGGGAAACTTATAAAGTCGAACACATATACGATATCGACGAAGATCTAACTATATATCGTCAAGGGGATTTTGTCGATTTGTGCCGGGGTCCGCACCTGCCGTCCACCGGTTATATCGGCGAGATAAAGCTCTTGTCAGTTGCCGGTGCCTATTGGAAGGGCGACGAAACCCGTCCGATGCTGCAGCGGATTTACGGCACCGCTTATCCTACCAAGAAGCAGCTTAAGGCACACCTGCAGGCGATTGAGGAAGCGAAAAAACGCGACCACCGGAAGATCGGGAAACAGTTGGACTTGTTCAGCTTCCACCCGGAAGCGCCGGGATTTCCTTTCTGGCATCACAAAGGGAAAATCCTGCTGGAACAGATTATATCCTATTGGCGCGAAGTACATCGTCGTGACGGGTACCAGGAAATTCAAGCTCCCATTATTCTCAGCGAAGAGCTATGGCGGCGAAGTGGACATTGGGATCATTACCACGACAATATGTACTTTACCAAGATCGACGAGCGGGATTTCGCGGTCAAGCCCATGAACTGCCCCGGGCATTTGTTAATCTACAAGACTCGGCAGTGGTCTTATCGAGACTTGCCGGTGAGATGGGCGGAATTAGGCTTAGTGCATCGTCATGAAAAAACCGGCACCTTGCATGGATTGTTCCGGGTGCGGATGATGACCCAGGATGATGCGCATATATTCTGCACCCCCGATCAGACTTCAGATGAAGTAATCGGATGCATGAATCTGCTGATGGAAATCTATTCCACTTTTGGGTTTAAGGATTACTTAATCGAATTATCGACCCGCCCGGTGAAATCCATTGGTTCTGATGAGATGTGGGAACGAGCTGAGACTGCCCTGCGAAATGCCCTGGATCGCAGCGGTGTGGAGTACGACATCAACCCCGGCGAAGGCGCCTTTTATGGTCCTAAAATCGATTTCCATGTGCTGGATTGTCTGAAACGGTCGTGGCAATGCGGCACTATCCAGGTGGATTTTTCCATGCCGGAACGGTTTGAACTGGAATACGTCGATGCCGACGGCGAACGCAAAACCCCGGTGATGCTCCATCGTGCATTGCTGGGGACCTTGGAGCGCTGGGTAGGAATTGTGATCGAACATTACGGCGGGGATTTCCCCCTGTGGTTGGCGCCGGTGCAGGTTGCGGTATTGCCAATCACGGACAAGCAGGTTGGGTATGCTCAACAAGTCGCCGATAAACTTACCGAAGCCGGAATCCGGGTGGAGTGCGATTTTCGTAACGAGAAAATCGGGTACAAAATCCGGGAAGCGGAAACCGGGAAAATCCCTTGTATGTTGGTTATCGGCGCCAGGGAAGCTGAGGAAGATATGGTGACCCTACGCCGTAGAAAAGTGGGTGATCTGGGGCAGATGGCTGTACCGGATCTGATCCAGGAGTTGACCGTAGAAATCGAAAGGAAAGAAGCCTATAGTGAGAAGACCCGCTGAGAAGGATCGTTCCAGAGACCGATCCCGACAGATTCGCACAAACGAACATATCAGAGCCCCGGAAGTGCGGGTGATTGATGCAGACGGTAACCAAGTGGGCATCATGCCGCCCGCCAAAGCGTTGTCACTGGCTGATGAGGCTGGACTGGATCTGGTAGAAATCGCCCCAGACGGAAAACCTCCGGTATGCCGGATCATGGATTTTGGAAAGTACGTCTATGAACAACGCCGGAAAGAACGTTCCGCCCGTAAAAAACAGCATGTGGTCAAGGTTAAGGGAGTCCGGTTGACACCCAACATCGACTCCCATGACTTCAATTTCAAAAACAATGATGCCCGCAAATTCCTTGAACAGGGTCAAAAGGTACGCGTCTGGGTGCAATTCAAAGGACGATCCATCACTCACAGAGAGATCGGGTTGGAAATCTTGAACAAATTCACCGAAGAACTATCCGACATCGCTAAGGTGGAAGCCCCGCCCAAAATGGAAGGACCACGAAACTTAGTGATGCTACTAACCAGAAAATAGAAAAGATAATAGAGATTACCATGCCTAAGATGAGAACGAACCGTGCCGCCGCCAAGCGTTTCCGTAAAACCGGAACCGGGAAAATCCGGCGGAGTAAAGCATACGCCAGTCACATCCTGACAAAGAAGAGCAGATCTCGCAAACGCAAATTAGCCAAACAGGGTTTGGTGGATCCGGCAGATAGTAAACGCGTACGCCGCATGATTGCACCTTGATGAAAATCATGGGCTCCACGGACATTATGTAGAGAATTAGATAGAACAATAGAAGGTTAATCCATGCCAAGAGCTAAACGTGCTGTAGCGTCCAGAGCCAGAAGACGGAAAGTCTTGAAACAAGCTAAAGGATATTTCGGGTCGAGGCACCGCCTGCTGCGGACCGCCCGTGAAACGGTATATAAATCCATGGAATACTCCTATCGGGATCGCCGGAATAAAAAACGTGATTTTCGGCGGTTGTGGATTACCCGTATCAATGCCGCCCTGCGTTCCGAAGGCTTAAGCTACTCTCAGTTTATGTGCCAGCTGAAAAATTCCCAGGTCGATCTGGATCGGAAGATGTTAGCCGATCTCGCTGCACGGGATCCTAAAGGATTCCACGAGCTGGTGACCACTGTAACACAGGCAGAGGGATAATGATGATGATCCATAGTGACCATAGTAGTATCACTAGTGCAGGATATCGATTTAGTTAGGAGGGGTAGGCGAACTCCACCCTTACCCCTCAGACAAAGCCCAAGAGATTTTCTTGGGCTCTTTAGTATTTAGCCGTTCCATATACCACTGGGGTATGAGATGCAAGAAGCGATGGATGCCATTCAGCGGGAGTTCCGTACTGACATCATGACCGCTGACAACCTCACAGCTTTAGAAGAACTCCGTCCCAAATTCTTCGGGCGGAAAGGGAAGATCAACGACCTGTTCCGTCAGATGCCTTCACTTGATCCAGCCGAAAGACCGGCGATGGGTAAGGCGATCAACGACCTGCGCGATTCCCTGGAAGCGGAATATCAGACCCGCGTCCAGGAGTTGAAAGCCACCGTGTTCGACGGTATCACCATCGATCCCACCCTGCCGGGACGGAAAGCCTTCCTGGGGCATTTGCATCCCTTGACCATCGTCGAAAACGAAGTTAAGGAAATCTTCCGGCACATGGGTTTCGTGGTGGAATCCGGTCCGGAAGTGGAAACGGTACACTACAATTTCGACATGTTGAATACTCCACCGTGGCATCCGGCGCGTGATGATACGGACACTCTTTATATCACGGATGACCTGTTACTTCGCACTGAAACCAGCCCGGTACAGATTCGGGTGATGGAGCGGCAGCCTCCACCGATACGGATGATCTCGCCCGGGCGGGTGTATCGCAATGAAAAGCCCGATGCCACCCATGGTGCTATGTTTATGCAGGTGGAAGGCTTGTTCGTGGACCAAGGCGTTAGTATGGCGGATTTGAAAGGCACCCTGCTGGAGTTCTACCGGCACTTGTTCGGTGCCGATACCAACATCCGGTTCCGTCCCCATTATTTCCCGTTTACCGAACCCTCCGCCGAGGTGGACGTGTCCTGCTTCATCTGCAAAGCCCGCGGCTGCCGGATGTGTGGAAATACCGGCTGGTTGGAAATGGGGGGATCGGGGATGGTGGATCCCAACGTGTTCGAAGGGATTGGCTACGACCCGGAAACCTATACCGGCTACGCCTTCGGGCTGGGAATCGAACGCATCGCCATGCGCAAATTCGGCATTGAAGACCTGCGCTGGTTCTACGAAAACGACTTAAGATTACTACGACAATTCTGAGGAAGATAGGTGATGCAGGGGTCCCCACCCTGCAGTCAAACGAACGTGTGCCGTCACACACCCTTGTGTGACGGAATAATCCTGCGACTAACGGACTGGCAGACGAGGGCGTCTGCCTGCACGTTACATTGATGTGCTGTTTAAGTCAGCATAAAAGCACACTGAATATGCTTCCGTGAGGAAACCATGGTATTAATTTCCTATGATTGGCTGAAGGACTTTATCGACCTCCCGGAATCGATGGATAAGGTTGCGGAAATGCTCACCATGCTGGGCATGGAAGTAGAAGCGACCACTGAATATTCCGCACCATTCAACGAATTAGAGGTGGTCGAAGTAGTTCGCGCTGAACAACATCCCAACGCGGACCGGTTGAAACTATGCCACGTGAAGACGTCAAAGGGCGAGTTGCCGGTGGTTTGTGGTGCACCCAATGTCAGTGACGGCATGAAGGCGGTCTGGGCACCCCCTGGAGTCATCCTGTCTGGCGAGTTTCAGGTGTCGGTGGCGACCATTCGCCAGCAGGAATCTCACGGCATGCTGTGTTCCGAAATGGAACTGCAACTGACGGAGGAGTCGGAAGGCATCATCGAAATGGATGCCGATCATGAAGTGGGACGTCCGGTCAGCGATTACCTGCCGTCCGAAGACGTGGTGTACACTTTGGAAATCACCATGAACCGCCCTGACTTGATGAGCCATTATGGTGTCGCTCGGGACTTGGCAGCTAAACTGCGTCGACCGCTACGTCGTCCCATCCCCGAATTCCAAGAATCCGACAAACCGACCTCCGACCGCATCAAAGTGACCATCGTCGATCCGGACCTGGGACCTCGGTATTGTGCCCGTGCGGTCGAGGGGGTCCAAATTGGGATGTCGCCGGTGCGAATGCGACAGCGGTTGGAACGGTGTGGTGTGAGGGCGCTGTCCAATGTGGTGGATGTGACCAACTACGTGATGCTGGAATATGGACACCCGCTGCACGCCTTCGATTTCCGGTTCATCGAACAGGATGAAATCCGGGTGGAACGTGCTAAACCTGGCGAAAAATTCACCACCCTGGATGAAAAGGAATACCAGCTTGAAAACAACACGCTGTTGATTCGGGATGGGGTGAAAGGGGTAGCGCTGGCTGGCATCATGGGCGGGTTGAATTCCCAAATCATGGGGGACACCCAGGATGTACTGATCGAATGCGCCTATTTCGAGCCGGTTTCGACACGACTAACCGCCAAGCGGTTGAATATGGCTACCGAAAGTTCCCGGCGCTTCGAGCGGGGGATGGATCCCGAAGCTCCGCCGTGGATCATCGATCGAGCCGCTCAACTGATTCAAGCCACATCGGGTGGAACCATTTTAGGCGAAATAGTGGATGCCTATCCCCAGCCTGTCACGCCCCCAACCGTCACCTTACGTCCGGAACGGGTCACCGTTGTCACTTCCCTGGAAGTTCCCAAACCGGATGTGATCGCGATTATGGAGGGCTTGGGTGCAACAGTCACTGATCCGGATAAAGTTGAGTTTTTAATGCCCTCCTGGCGCCCGGATCTAACCCGTGAAATAGACTGCATCGAAGAAGTTGCCAGATTGTGGGGCTATGATCATATCCAGCCTCTACAGTTAAGCCATGTGGACTTAGCATTCAAACGTGATCCAAAGGAGCGGTTCATTGCATCCTTAGTGAAAGCATGGTCATCCTTGGGATTCACCGAAATATTAACCAACGCCATGGTGCCGTCACGATTGTTGACCGACACCACTCAGGAACCATGTGTGGTACGTAACCCCGCCACTGAGGATATGACCCATCTTCGTAGTGATCTCCTGGGTGGATTACTGGAAACCATCCGCTATAACCGCAATCGCGGCGCCAAAGGACAGCGCATCTTCGAAGTAGGCAAAGTGTTCTGGATAGAAGATGGGCAAGTCCGCGAGGAGTACGAATTGGCTGGTGTAGTGTGGGGAATCCGAAACCCTTTGTTTTGGAAGGAAGGGGACAAGAATTCTGATTATTATGATATCAAAGGTTGCATAGAATT
>CBDVBD010000100.1:0-12051 GCA_965372135.1 uncultured bacterium
TAATGTATTCAACCATCGATTCTTCATGAATCAGTTCCACAAGGAATTCAACCGTGCCCGCAGGTATAAAAATGCGCTGGCGTTGATTATGATCGACCTCAACCATTTTAAAGAGTACAACGATGCCAATGGACATCCCGCCGGCGATCGGGTATTAGCGAAAATAGCGGAATTGATTCAAGGTGCGGTGCGGGAAATCGACCTGGTGGCAAGGTACGGTGGGGATGAATTTACCCTGATCCTACCGGAAAATGATGCCAGTCAGGGAATGATTGTGGCGGAAAAAGTCAGGAAAGTCATCGAAGATTACCCGTTTGAAAATGAAGAATGTGTGCCAGGCGGAAACCTGACCATTTCATTGGGGATTTCTGAAAATTCATCGGACATAAAAACTGCGGCTGAAATGATAGAAATTGCCGATCAAGCGTTGTATTGGGTAAAACGGCACGGTGGAAATCGATCCAAGATTGGAAACCGGAGAGAAAAATCATGAAACGTTCTCTGAATATCTTAATAGTGTCGTCAGAGGTTACACCATTCGCCAAGACCGGAGGATTGGCGGATGTGGTGGGTGCATTGCCTAAAGCATTGAAAAATTTGAAGCATGACGTCAGGATAATTCTCCCAAAGTACCGTGTGGTCAAGGAACGGCAGTATAATCTGAGGGAAGTGATTCGGTTAAGGAACATTGAAATCCCGGTGGGAAATGAAACCATGTCGGTTTCCTTCAAGTCCGCCTTCCTGCCCGATTCCCGGGTCCAAGTGTACTTCCTTGAATTCGACCCATTCTATAATCGTGATTCGCTGTATATCAACCCCAAAACCGGCACCGACTGGAAAGACAATCCCATAAGATACACCTTATTAAGTCGAGCCACTCTAACAGCTCTGAAAATCCTCTACTGGCAGCCAGATGTCATCCACTGTAACGATTGGCAAACTGCACTGATTCCCTATTTACTAAAAACAGAATTGGCGGAGGATCCTTTTTTCCAAAACACCCGGACCTTGTTATCGATTCATAATTTGGGATATCAAGGCAATTTCGAACCCGATTTCCTAAAAACGGCGGGCATTCCCGAGGAATCCTTTAAGCCCATGAGTGCGTTTGAATTCTTCGGCAAATTTTCCTTCCTGAAAACCGGACTCATCTATGCCGATGTGCTGAATACGGTCAGTGAAAAATATGCGGAGGAGATTCAATCCGACCCGGAATTTGGCTGTGGGATGGAAGGAATATTGAGTTCCCGGACAGAGGATTTGTTCGGCATTCTCAACGGGTTGGATGTGGATATTTGGAATCCGGAAAAGGACAATCTCATCCCTAAAAATTTCTCCAGCAAGAAACCATCCGGCAAAGCCGTGTGCAAGGAAAAATTATGCAAGAAATGCCGGTTAAAATATGATCCCGACATCCCCTTGATCGGCGTGATTTCCCGGTTGGCAGCCCAGAAAGGATTTGATTTGATCGAAGAAATCGTGGACGACTTATTCCGGCTGGATCTGCAGTTTGTGCTGTTGGGGACCGGTGAAAAGCGGTATCACACTCTGTTCAAGAAAATCGCCAAAAAATACCCCAAGAAAGTTAGTGTGCATCTCACGTTTGACAATACAATGGCACATTGGATTGAGGCGGGATCGGATATGTTCCTGATGCCGTCGCGGTATGAACCGTGCGGGCTGAACCAAATGATGAGTATGCGTTACGGAACGGTACCGGTAGTCCGTGCTACCGGTGGATTAGCCGATACCGTAATCGATGCCGATCAAGACCCCAACGGCAACGGATTTGTCTTTACTGACTATACCGCCGAAGAGTTGCTAAAGGTGATCACTCGAGCGGTGGAGCGTTTTTCCGATCGGGAGACTTGGGGAAAAATCATGCAGGTTGGAATGACACAGGATTTTTCCTGGGAAGCCTCCGCGAAAAAGTATATAGAATTATACAAAAGAGCATTGTGCCGGAACGAATGAAATCAATCGGTCGTATAAAACCAAGGATTGGAGCTAATCCCAGGTTGAAAAAGAAAACAAGCTTGAACCTGACTTTTACTCATGGGATGGTAATCTGGCTAATCACTACCCTGTTGGGGATTATCGCCTATCCGGTTGCAGCACAATCTCCGTGTACCCTGTCCTTTGTCGCAAAATGGTCCGGTGAGGAAAAAGGAATGAAACCGCTGAGGAATCCGGGCGGGGTGTGTGCCGGTCCCGAAGGAAATGTGTATGTAGCCGATACCGGAAATCACCGGCTGGTGGTGTTGGATTCCCGGGGGAAATGGGTGCGCGAAATTGGAGGACTTGGGATAGGCGCCAACCAGCTTAACCGTCCTTCGGATGTCACCGCAAAATTGGGACTGGATATCTTAGTGGCGGATACCGGAAATGACCGAATCCAACGGTTTAACCGCAGATTGGGCTATATCTCAACCACAAAAAATCCAGCTGCCTTTACCGAACCGGTGTCCTTGGATGTATCAGAATTCGGCGACTTATTCATCTTGGACGACAGCCGGCGGCGGATTGTCAAAATTGAGGTTTTGGTGAATCAACTGGTATTCTTCGGGGGAGTAGGATACGGATCAGGCGAGTTGGAGGACCCTAAAGATGTGGATGTGATGCGTGACGGGACAGTATGGGTGGCTGATGGCAGTACGGGAAATGTGGTACAATTCGACTTGTTCGGGAATATCCTGGCTTGCCATTTCGTCGTCGATGGAGTGGATGTTCGCGGAGTCGCCTCGGATGAAAAGTATGTCTGGGTGGCGGCAGAAGACCGCGTGGGATATTTTGACCAACGTGGGAAGTTTAATCTGTGCCTTGATAAATCAGACTTGACGCAATTGGGCATGATCTCCACTGATGATATTGCAGTATCCAAGCAGCGTGTGATTGTGTTAGATAGCAGTGGAGGGAATGTATTGTGGTTCCTGAAGCAGGAATCCGCAACAGAGTAAACTACTGTAAATTTGGATGTTGTTATAGGATTATCAGAAAATTCGCGTGTAGCGGCACCCGGTGCATGGGTTCCAAACGGCGGTGAGGTCTTGTGAAATGTGCAGTCAGGATGATTTGTATCCCTCACAGAATTGGGCTCTGCATTCTGGGGTGTTTGCTCATGGCGTTGGTGTCGACATCGACAGCTATGACACCTATCGTTCCGCCGAATACTAAGGAGGCGCAACTGACCGGCTTGGGGGTCGATACGTTGTATGCGCTTCCCGATCGATGGATACTTTCTGAAGCGGTGGAAGTGTGGGTGGATTCCGTTCTTTGGCAATCGGGGGTACATTATTGGTACATAAAGCCGGATAACCGGCTGCGATTCTACCGGGTACTGGAGCCCACGGAAGTCGTAACAGTCCGATACCGGGTAATCCCGCTTGAAATAAAGGAATCCTATTCCCATCGACGATTATCGGATGTGGCGGTGGTGACCGATTCCGGTACCATCGACCGCCCCGCACTTCCCAGTGATCTGTCGCAGCGTCCCACTGCAGGAATTGGAGCCAACCTGCGACGCAGTGGGAGCTTAGTTCGTGGAATTACCGTAGGTACCGGGCGTGATCTGAATATCGAGTCGGGCTTGAGACTGCAGATTGAAGGGAAAGTGGGAACCAATATCGATGTGTTGGCGGTATTGTCCGACCAGAGCACCCCTATCGAACCGGAAGGTACTACCCAGACCCTGGAAGAAATCGACAAGGTATTTATCGAAATCGCCGGAAGTCAGATGAAAGCCACGTTGGGGGATTTTCAACTGCGGTTGCCTGGACATCGGTGGAGCACATACACCCGCAAATTAACCGGTGCGCAGGGAGAAGGGTGGACCGAATGGGGACGATTGATTGTCACCGGCGCGGTGTCGGAAGGGGAATTCCACACCAACAGTTTTAACGGGCAGGAAGGCAATCAGGGACCTTACCAATTGCAGGGGAAGGACGGGCAGGTTGGAATTCGGGTGTTAGCCGGTTCGGAACGGGTGTGGGTGGATGGTGAGCCGATGGTGCGAGGGGACACCCGGGATTACGTGATCGAATACGGAAACGGGGGAATTGCATTTACCTCGCACCGGCTAATTACCGGAGATTCCCGGATTATCGTAGATTTCGAGTACGCCCCGGAATCCTACCGAAGATCCTACTACAGCACCCAATCCGAAGGCATAGTCGGCGACAGCCTGCTTACCGTAACCGGAACCTTCTTATACGAAGGCGATGATCCAACGGCGCCGTTGGGCTTGGCGGTATCGGATGCCGATCGGCAGGCGTTATCTGACGCCGGCGATCAGGGAGGGGGCGCTTGGATTAGCGGAGTGGATTCGGTGGGACCGGGAAACGGACTGTACATCTACGCCGATACCACTTACAACGACTCTACCTATAATTATCTCCAGTGGGTTGGCAGGGATTCGCTGGATCAGCCGTTGGGGTACCTGAACGTCATATTCACCCAACTGAGTGTCGATTCCGCCGCCTATATCCGCACCTACAGCCCCCAGGGATACTTGTACTACCAGTGGGTGGGACCGGGGAACGGCTTGTTCGTACCCTACCGTCAATTAACTCCCGCAAAACGTCATTCCCTCGGCGATGTCAGCATCAACCTGCGACCGTGGAAACGGTGCGCCATTGTGGGGGAAGTCGCCACTAGTGATCTCGACATCAACCTGGATTCCCCCTTGGATGACGACGACAACCAGGGATGGGCGGGTGAAGCATCCTTCGACATCCACAGGCAGCCCTTGATCCTGGGCGATCGTCAATTTGGTCGTCTATCCACCTCTGGGTCTTATCGCCGTCAGGACGACCGATTCCAGGAAATGAGCCGGTCGGGACAAGTGGAGTACAACCGCTACTGGGGACTTCAAGGAACCGAATCAAGTGGGGAGGAAGTGGCGGAAGGATCGATGACCTACCAGCCCATCGAAGCCATCCAAGCATCCGGCGGATACGGATGGATGGATCGCGACGAAGTCCGGTCGGAACGCAAAAACGGAGCACTGTCGATCACGGTCCCTAATCGTTTCGAAGGGGACATTCAACAGGAGTGGATCGACACCGAGTGTCATGATGCCGGAACCGGTGTGTCCGGAGAATCCACCAGTTACTTGCGCAGGCATGGACAAGCTACCTATCACTATGGGGTATTGAATCCAACCGTATTCCATCGTATGGAGGAAGAGGAAACTTCTGACACCACGTTATCCGGAACCCGGTTCGACGAAAACGGCGGTGGCTTGGGCATTGGGACCTTGTGGGGGATGTACTTGACTGCCGATGTCGGATTGCGGCAGGATCAGGTGATAGTGGAATCCAATTTCCGGGATTTTTCCGACACCTGGACTACCAATGTAGGATGGCGGGCTGATTGGGGAATGACATTCCATGGCGAAGCGAATTACACACACCGGGTCAAATACTTCCTTAATTCTGATTCCGGTGATGTGAAGACCGATTTAGGCTCTTTGACAGCAACGGTATCCCCTTGGAACCAGGTGTTGTTTTCCCAGATCAACTACCGGTTGTCCAATTCCCGGGTAGCTGAATTGGCGATAGTGGCGATAGAGGTTGAACCGGGAGAAGGCAACTACATCGAACAAAACGGGACCTATGTACCCGACGAGGACGGCGACATCCGACTGGAAACCGTTCCCACCGGTGAATATTCCCCGGTCACCGACCTACGCACTGGGCTGACCATCAAATTGCAGCCCGAACGTTTGTCAAAATCTACGCGGGAAAGGCTGGGGATATTACCCCGCTTTTCCACCGAGACCCAACTGGACGTGCAAGAGCAAACCCGGTGGCACGATTTGCTCGATGTGGTTACTTATCAGCCGGATGTATTGCAAGGGGATTCCACCCTGTACGGCAGGTTCAGCCTTCGGCAGGATCTGTATTGGGATCGCACCAAATCGGCATTTTCGGTGCGGCTGCGCGGGCGATGGATGGAATCCATGAACCGGCAGTTTCAGCTAAACTCTGAAACCTCATCGATTCGTGAAGGATCGGTGTGGTTACGCCGTAGGTTTTCCCAAAAGCTGGCAGGGGAATGGGAAGTGTCGGCGCGGTCTGAAAAACGATGGTACACCGGTTCCACCCGCGTCAACCGCAACATCCGCCGTCAGAAATCCTGGACAGACATGTCCTATCGCTGGGCGCAGCCCCATGAACTGGGGTGTGGGTTGGGAGCGGTACATGGCGAAGATTTGGCGGACGGCCAGGAATTCTGGGCTGCGGAAATCGAACCGCATTTCACCGAATCACTGCGTGGGAAAGGACGGTTGGATTTCGCGGTGAAATGGAGCCACGTGGTGTCTGATGACAGCACCCTGTCCTACGAACTTTCGCAAGGTGTGAGTCCCGGCGACAATTTCCGCTGGACAGCCCGTGCCACGCTCCATCTCGGCAAGAATCTAACTGGAAGCGTATCCTATGAAGGGCGGTCGGAGCCACATCAGACGATACGGCATCTGGGACGCATGGAAGTGAGAGCGTTCTTCTGATGTGTAGTATCCGACATATCACGCAGTTCGCGGCACTAATAGGGTGGTTAACGCTGATCCCCGTTATGGGACTGAGCATGCCCTTAGCACGGATATTATCGGTGGAATTTGTCGGGAATCGCGAATTGTCCCAGAGACGGTTACGTGGATGGCTGGATTTGAATAAAGGGGATTACTGGAACCAAACAGTACTCTCCAACAAGGTGGAAACACTACTGGAACGTTGCCGGGAACGCGGGTACTATTTCGCCCGGGTGGATTCCGTATCCCACCAATGGCTGCCGGATTCGTCTCGTGTTCGGTTGTTGTTTCATTTCCACGAAGGCGGTCGTACCCGCATCGCATCATTGGAAATCAGCAGTGACGACACGTTGTCGGAAAACATCCCGGTACACCGCATGTTCCATTCCCATGAGGGCGGCATTTACAAACGGGATGTGTTCCATCGTGACCTGGACGAACTGTTGCGCTGGTATGAAGATCGCGGACATCCCTTTTGCCGGGTAGTCCCTGAACAGGTCGCAGTGGAAGATGGGAGCGAACCCAGGGTAAACCTCAAGTTGAGCGTCGAACCGGGACCTTTGGTGTTGGTGGATTTCATTCTCGTCGAAGGCAACCAGCGCACTCGCAGGAAGGTCATCGTGCGGGAAATCAGAATCCCGACCGGGTCAATGTACCGGGAACGGGATGTGGAGCGGTCGGTACGCAGGTTGCAGCGGTTGGGATATTTCCGCCGGGTGAACCCACCGGAAATCGTGCAAAACCAAGCTGGACAGTGGGGATTGCACTATCTACTTGCTGAATCGCCCACCTACCGGTTCAATGGTGCCGTGGGTTATCAGCCCGGAACCGGAGATGTGGAGGGGTATTTCAGCGGTTTGGTCGATATCGTGCTCGCCAATTTAATGGGCACTGGAAGACTGGCGGAAGCCCACTGGAGCCGGCAGGGTCCCGGAGTGCAGGAACTGGCGGTACTATATCAAGAACCCTGGGTATTGGGAACGCCGTTAACGCTTGGTCTGGGCTTTCGACAGCGGGTGGAAGACACGCTGTATGTACAGCGATCGTGGGATATGGGGCTGCAGTTCCCCGTTACCGATGTTATCACACTGTGGGGAGCGGTGGAACGTGAGGAGGTGCTGCCGGATTCTTCCGGGACTGTGTACTTAGGGCTGGAAAAATCCAGTGCCTGGTCGTTAGAGCTGGGAGTGACGCTGGATACCCGGGATGAACCCATGAATCCCCGGTCGGGATACTACTACCAGTCGTCGGGAACCGCAGGACTGCGCGATATCGAAGGCGATGGGAAAGATGCCTTAAACGAGCACAGCGTGTCTCTGGATGTGGAAGGAGTGTGGGAGCCGTTCCGATTCTGGGTGGTGGATGTTCAAGGACACGGTCGAGAGTACCGGGGACCGAATGAAGTCGTCTCCCTTCCCAATCTATATCGGCTGGGAGGAAGCACCAGCCTGCGTGGATACCGCGAAGAGCAGTTCTTGGGGCAGCGTATCGCCTGGTCTAACCTGGAATGGCGACGGATTTTGGGGCAGTTATCCCGAGCCGTTATCTTCCTGGATGCCGGGTATTATTACCGGCAGGTAGAATCGGCAACCGGCGACTTGGAAGAACTTGACGGCTTCAAGGTGGGATGGGGAATTGGACTGCGCGTCGAAACTGGAATCGGTGTAGTCGGATTCGATTACGGCTTGGGTGAAGGAGATCGATTGACAAACGGAAAAGTACATTTCCGCTTGACTAACCGGTTTTAGCTAATGCAAAATAGTATTGGGGCTGTTGTCAATGTCGTAAATTGACAGCACATTACACTAAACAAGGATTTTCGGCGATAGAATATTCGGAGGGATTATCGCCTTTTAAGGGAACAGAAATGAAAAAGGAAATTATCATAAATTCAACAACGTCCGAAACCAGGATTGCTATCCTGGAAGATAGTATGTTAGCTGAATTGTTTGTCGAGCGCCCGGAAAACGAGCGCAACGTGGGGGATATATACAAAGGAGTGGTGCGAAAAGTGCTGCCTGGCATGCGTGCCGCGTTCGTAGATATCGGCTGGGAAATGGATGCCTTTCTGCATTTTTCCGATTTGGGTGCCCATCAGGAACATTGGTTCGATGATGAAAATGGAGAAGAGGAATCTTCTCATGTTTTCGGGAGAGTCTCGGGATTGGACCTGAAAGCCAAGCAGGAAATCTTAGTACAGATTACCAAAGAACCGTTGGGAACCAAAGGTCCCCGAATCACATCCCAAATTTCGCTGCCGGGACGATTCATGGTCTTAGTACCCAACGAAAGCCATCTGGGCATATCCCGCCGGATCACCGATTTCAAAGAAAAGCGGCGGCTGAAAAGAATTCTAAAAAAAATCCAAGTCGGAGGATTCGGCATCATCGCCCGGACCGCGTGTGCCGGGAAAAGCGAGGAAGCATTAACCCGCGACATGAAAGGACTGATTCGTTTATGGAAAAAAGTGGAACAAAAAATCAGCGCTGCACCCCTTAGATCTGTGGTGTACCAGGACGTTTCTTTGACCTCCAGCGTCCTGCGCGACCTGTTCACTCCCGACATCCATCGTCTGGTGGTGGATTCGTCCAAAATGAAACGCGAGGTGATGCGCTATTTGAAAAGCGTATCTCAGTTGCAGGAGGGTAAAGTAGAGTTTTATACCGGCAAAGAACCGATATTCGATTATTTCAAAGTCGAACCCGAAATCGAAAAGGCTCTTTCACGAAAAGTACTGCTGACTGCAGGTGAGCATATCATCATCGAACAGACCGAAGCGGTTGTAACCATAGATGTTAACAGCGGTCGGTTCATTGGCAAGAAAGACTACGAAGCCAATGCCCTGAAAGTGAACCTGCGCGCCGCACGGGAAATCTGCCAACAGCTCAGGCTGCGCGATTTGGGCGGGATCATCATCATCGACTTCATCGATATGTTCGAGGAAAAAAACCGCCGTAAGGTGTATGATGAAATGAAAAGGGAGCTTCGTAGGAGCAAGGCAAAGGTGGATATACAGCCCATCAGCCCTTTCGGGATTATGGAAATGACCCGGCAGCGGATCAAACCATCCTTACTGTACACCCTGAACGAGCCGTGTCCCACGTGCGACGGTACCGGTATGGTCGCGTCCATGGAGACCATTGTCACCAGCATGGAACGGTGGGTAAAACGGTTCCGACAACGCACCGGAGAACGGGGTATTACTATCCAAGCCCATCCGAACTTGGTGCATTATTTAACCGCCGGAGTCAAAAGCCGCATCCGGCAGGTGATGTGGCGAAACAAAATGTATCTGACTCTGGAGCAGAATGACCAACTACGCATTGAAGATTTCCGTGCCTATTCCTGGAAACAGAAACGGGAAGTAACTGATGAATTTATGGCTTGACAATGCACAATTTTTTTCATATATTTTAAGTTCGAAAAATATAGCAGCGAACGAGGGGTAAAATCGCTGCTCAATCAAGGCTAAGTCAAGATTGATAATCATAGAGGATTTCATGTACGTCATATGCCGAGTTGCCGGACATCAATACCGAATGGAACCCGATTTAAAAATCAAGGTCTCCAGCCTCGATGTCCCTGAAGGCGAAACGGTGGAATTTGAAGATATTTTGTTGCTGTCCGATGATAAATCCACCCAAATCGGAACCCCTACCGTCAAAGGGAAAGTGATTGCTACCGTATTGAAGCACGGCAGGCACCCCACTGTTCGTGTGTTCAAACGGAAACGCCGGAAGGATTACAAAGTCCTGAAAGGACAGCGTCAAGGGTACACCGAACTGATGATTAAAAGCATCGAACAGTAATGGGTGCGGCTTTAGGGGTAATTTAGGAGATAATATCATGGCACATAAAAAAGGTGTTGGTTCGACCAGAAACGGTCGCGATTCCAATCCCCAAATGCTGGGCGTCAAAAAATACGGCGGTCAGGTGGTGAAAACCGGGCAAATTATCGTGCGGCAGCGCGGTACTCATTTTCATCCGGGAAAGAACGTGGGACGGGGTAGCGACGACACGTTATTTGCCTTGGTGGATGGGGTAGTGAATTTCCATCACCGCGGCAAACGGAAACTGGTGGAAGTCATCTAACTAAAAAACGACCGCCTCCGGGCGTGTCGCTTTTTAATACGCAACTTTGTGACAAACATCACGACGTATCGACATTTCGAACTACTGAAAAAAACAATAATAAGCGATCGAGTTGGCTTCATAACTATCGTTCCAATTAGCGATAGTCGATTGTTGGATCTCGGGCTGACTCGATAACCGGGGAACACCCGGACAAAGATTACCAACGGAGGATTGACAATGAAGATTACCGTCATCGGTGCCGGACACGTCGGCGCTACTACCACCATGGGACTGGCACATGCTGAATTAGCAAACGAAATCATCATGATCGACATCCTGGACGGAATCCCCCAGGGCAAAGGCTTGGATATGTGGGAAGCCGCACCAGTACTAGGTTATGATTCCCGGGTAACCGGTACCAATGATTATCAGGATACTGCCAATTCCGACATTATCGTGATGACCGCCGGTTTGGCGCGTAAACCCGGCATGTCAAGGGATGACCTATTGAAAGCTAACGTGGAAATCGTTTCCGGCTGTATCAAGCAGGCGGCTGCCGTTTCCCCCAACGCCTTGATTCTGATGGTGTCCAACCCGCTGGATGTCATGACCTACGTGGCGTACAAGATCACCCATTGGGAACCCCATCGGATTTTCGGTATGGCGGGTATCTTGGATACCGCCCGCTATCGTTCCTTCATCGCCCTTGAGCTGGATGTTTCGGTACGTGACATCTACGCCATGGTGCTGGGCGGGCATGGTGATTCCATGGTTCCCTTGCCTCGTTACACTATGGTTGGCGGGATTCCGCTGCCCGATTTACTGTCCCAGGATCGCATCGATGCTATCGTCGATCGCACCCGCAAGGGTGGCGCTGAAATCGTCGGTTACCTGAAGACTGGAAGTGCCTATTATGCTCCTGCCGCTGCGATAGTTGAGATGGTGGAATCCATTGTTAAGAACAAGAAACGCATCCTGCCCTGTTGTACTTGGTTGACCGGACAATACGGTACTAGCGATGTTATGATGGGTGTGCCTTGTGTGCTGGGCACCAAGGGTGTCACCAAGATTATGGAAATCCCATTAAATGATGCGGAAAAAGCCATGTTTGACGGATCCGTGGAACATGTCCGCTCCGTTATGGCACAAGTGGAACTGTAATTACTGTTACAGATAGAATATAAAAACCCCTGTCCCCATCGGATGGGGGTTTTCTATTATATCTGTGTCGTCAGCTGCCCCCATTATTGTGCTGTCAGGTGTCAACGAATCTCGATTCCTCACCTGACGGGATTTATTTTGGAGTGCGCAGGCTTGCCTGCGCTTTTCTTTAGGGAAGCTTGCTTCCCGCAAACCAATTATAGGTAGTCATTCAGGTGCTGTCAGGTGTTCCTGTACAGTATCATAAGATAGTTTACAGATGTTTCAGGACATGGTTGACAATTTCG
>CBDVBD010000101.1:0-11964 GCA_965372135.1 uncultured bacterium
AGATTATTATGCCGGCGAGAATTGATGGCATGAGGACGATAGCGGGAAGGTATGAAGGGGGATATTTCGGCCGGTCGGCAAGGGAATTTTTGCGACGCTTCGATCAAGCTCCATTTGATGCGATTTTGTCGGAAAGCTCAGCGGTTTGCGGGGGGTTACGGCGGATGGGGGATTGGAAATCCAGGATTCCTGTGGTTTGGATGGCGCACGGCACTTGGAAAGCGGAAATCGCCACCAAGCGGCAGGTGGGACTGTGGCGACCGAAGCAGTTATTCGGGACGCTGTTGTGCTTGAATCATTGGCGCCGGGACCGGAAGTATATCCGGATGGCTGAAATGGTAATTGCCTGCGGAGAAGGGCTTCGGGAAGAGTTGATTCAGGTGTACGGGTTGGCTTCTGATCAGGTGGTGTTTCAGTCCAATGGGGTGGATACCAGGTTGTTTGCGCCTAACGAGGACCGGCGCAGAGAATACCGGGGGAAGCTGGGTGTTCCCGATGATGCTCCGTTGTTGATGTTGTCCAGCCGGCTGCATCCGGAAAAGGGGATCGGGTGGTTTTTAGATTTGCTGCCGGGGATTGTGGATGAAGTGCCTGGGTTGCGGTGCATTGTGGTTGGTGAGGGTCCGGAACGTCAGGAACTGGAGCGGAAGGTTGACGTTTTACAATTGGGGGCGATGGTGGAGTTTTTGGGTCTTCGACCGCGGGATGAGCTACCGGGGTTGTATAATGCGTCGGATGTGTTTGTGTTTCCGTCGCAACGGGCTGAAGGGCAGCCGATGAGTCTGATCGAGGCGATGGCATCCGGTTTGCCGGTGGTGGCGACCAAGGTGGGTTGGATGGTGTCGTTGTTTGAGAATGGAGTTACTGGGGTATTGGTGGATCCGAAGGATAGCCAGGCACTGACCGAGGGCATTTTGAGTTTGCTTAAGGATTCTGACAAGTTACAATCGATAGGGCAGGCTGCCAGGGAAAAGGCGGTGGAGGCGTACAGTATCGACCGGGTGGTAGGGGAGGTCGAGAGTATTTTGCAGCGGTTGGTCACTGGTGGGGATAGTAATGAGTAAGTCATCGACTCCAAATTTCGATAGGATTCCGATTTTGTGTTTAGCGTCGGCGGGGTGGGAAACCGACACCCCGGTGAATGTGCATCATATTATGGGGCGGCTGGCGGATGATCATCGGATTTTGTGGGTGGATTCGCAACCTATGCGGGTGCCGAGATTTACCAAAGCTGATTTTGGGAAGGTGTTTCGTAGAGTACGATCTGCTGCTGGTGGGGTTCGGGAGCTCCGGGGAAATATGTGGGGGATTACCCCGAGGGTGCTGTCGTTGTCAGGCAATCCGTGGGTGAGGAATTGGAATGACCGTAGGTTGCGGAAAACGATTCATGATGCATGTGAGTCGATGGGGTTGCAATCATTTGTATTATGGGCGTTTTTGCCGTCGTGGGCAGGACTGGCGGGCAACATGGGCGAGAAGTTGACGGTGTACCATTGTGTGGATGATTACGCTGCCAATCCGGGGGTTAACAGCCAATTGGTCGCTGATATGGAACGGCAGTTGGTTAGTAGAGCAGATGTAGTGATGGTGACATCCGAGCCCTTGTTACGGAAATTGGAACAGGTTCATACCAATGTCCATTGGGTGCCAGCGGGTGTGGATCAGGGATTTTTCCTTTCGGAAGCGCCGGATTTTCCTGAGGATTTGAAGGATATTCCGTCACCCCGGATTGGTTTTACCGGTGCTATTTCTGGGTATAAGGTTGATGTTGGGATGTTGGTGGAGGCTGCCGGCAGATATCCGGATGTGTCATTTGTATTGATCGGTCCGGTGGGCGCAGGGGATCCATTTACCGATATATCCAGACTGCGGGCGTTGTCCAACGTCTATTTGTTGGGACCACGGGATCATGTGGGGCTGCCTGGGTATTTGTATCATATGGATGCGTTGATGCTGCCGTCGCCTGATACTCCGACCATGGTATCGTCATTTCCGGTTAAGATGTTCGAATATTTGGCGACCGGGAAGCCAATTTTAGCCCGGGCACAAGAGCCGTTGCGGAAATATGATTCATTGGTACACTTGGCGGAATCGACGTCGGATTTTTTGGATGGGATCGATGAGGTGTTGAATGAGCGTGATGCATCAAAAGCGGGAGCCCGGATGGAGTTAGCTCGGAATAATACCTGGGACCACCGCCTTCAGCAGATCGGACAAATTTTGGAGGAGGCGTTGGTTCGGAAGCAGGCGGGTGGTGTATGAAGATACGCGGGAACCGTTTTTTACATTGGGTCGATCGCTGGATTGGAATCCCGGTAGTGGTGATTCTGAGTTGGTTCAAAGGACGAGCTCGTCCTTTAGATGGTCGTACTCCCAAGAAGATATTGATGTTGAAACTCAATGCTTTAGGTGATACGATGATGATTTTGACGCTGGTGCAGGTGCTTCGCCAGCACTGGCAGGACGTGCATATCACGTATGTTGGGAGTAACATCAATCAGGAGATATTAGATAGCCGCAACGATCTGGACCAGGTGATGATTCTTGATATGGAACGGATGGTTCGATCACCGTGGTATTTTCTACGATTTATTTTTCAACTATGTCGGGATCGGTATGATGTAGTGATAGATGGGAGTCAATGGGAGCGGATTTCAGCGATCATGATCGGATTTGTGAAATCCAATTTTAAGATAGGATTTAAGACGCCCGGGCAGGGAAAGCACTATGTGTATCACGCAACGGTTCCACATCGTCGAGATCGGCATGAGTTGTATTGTTTCCATGATTTATTGCAGCCATTGGGAATTACTGTATCGAAGGATGTTACGCCAACTTTGGCGGTGACAGATAGTGATCGGGAAAAGTTAGATGTTTTGTTGGACGGTCAGGTTCCGGAGGGTGCGCCAATCATGATTTTGCATCCTGGTTGTGGGGATCACGGGGATTTTCGGCAGTGGTCTCTGGAAAAGTATCGGGATTTAGGGCGGCGGTGGCTGGAGGCTAACGATCAGGGCTGGATCGTTTTATCCGGGGTAGGGAAAGAGGTGGAGATTTGCCAGAGATTGTTGAGGGAACTGCCGAATCGGACTGTGTCATTGGCGGGTAAGTTGGATATAGCGATGTCTTCGGCATTGTTGGAGCGTGCCAGTATATTGGTCTGTGGAAATACCGGGATTATGCATATGGCATCGGTGTTTCATACACCGACAGTGGCGATTCATGGTCCAACCGACCATTGGAAATGGGGACCGATTAATTCCAATGCGGTGGTGTTGCGAAGCCCATTGAAATGTGCACCTTGTTTGTATTTGGGCTACGAATATCAGTGCGATTGTCCGGAATGTATGGATGCGATTTCGGTGGAAGAGGTGTGGGAGGCGTTGGTTCAAGTTGCAGGAGCGCCTGTTTCCAATCTTTAAGCATTAAGTAAGGATGGTACCGCGATATGAACCAGGTTAATTCGGAAAAACTATCGTCAATTGACGAATCCGCCAGCCGCAACCATAAGCGAATTACCAATTTATGGATTCCTTTGGCAGCGGTATTGGCGGATTTGATCGCATTAGAGATTGCGTTTTTGGGGTCCTATGTATTTAGATTTTTCGGACCCTTAGCGGATTGGGTGCCGATTACCAAGGGGTTGCCGAAGTTTTCGATTTATTTTGTATGTTCCTTGGTGGCGTTATTGGTGTGGTTTTTGGTATTTAACCGTTTAGGGTATTATCGATGGCATTGGACACGGCGGATATTCGAGATCGGACAGAGAGTGTTCAAGGGGGTTTCTTTGGGGATGATCATCCTGTTAGCAGGGATATTTTTCATCCGGGCGGTGTCGTATTCCCGTTTAGTGGTAGGGTTGGTTTGGATATCGGCGATAGTGATGGTTTTTGGGGAACGTGTGATACTACACTCGATTCTTCGCAAGTTGTTCCGAAAGGGAAAAGGGGGGCGTCGAGTGGCAATTTTCGGGCGGGGGATCAGTGCGGAGATGTTGGAAAAAGTGATGACAAGTCGTCCCGATTTAGGGCATCGTTTAGTGGGGTGGTTTACCACAGAGGCTCAGGAAGGAGATCGGAATTATTTAGGTTCGTGGGATGATGTGCGGGATGTTGTACAGAAACATCAGATCGATGTTGTGATGGTAGTAATGGAAGACGACAGCCGTCAGATTCTTGCGCAGGGATTGACGGCGTGTGAGGGGCTGAATGTTGAATTTCTGTATGTGCCCAGTATTTCATCAGTGCCGTATGGACATGTAAAGATGGTGGATATGGAAGGGATTCCGCTGCTTCAGATGAAGGGAGTGGCGATACAGGGGTGGAATGCAGTGGTCAAACGGGCGTTTGATATTGTGTTTTCCTTGGGGGCACTGATAATGTTATCACCGTTATTACTAATAGTTGGATTGTTAGTGAAGCTGTCATCGCCGGGACCGTTATTTTATAAGCAGGAACGAGTGGGATTGGATGGGATTAAATTCGATTGTTTGAAATTCCGGTCGATGAGAATTGGGGCTGAAAGCCAGACGGGACCGGTGTGGGCGACGAAAGGGGATTCCCGGGTGACGG
The DNA here is from genome assembly GCA_965372135.1 of uncultured bacterium. Classification (GTDB taxonomy): domain Bacteria; phylum Electryoneota; class RPQS01; order CBDVBD01; family CBDVBD01; genus CBDVBD01. The sequence goes on from CBDVBD010000101.1 coordinate 4,572, forward strand.
GGATAGGTAAAATCATTCGACGGTTGAGTATTGACGAATTACCGCAGTTGTGGAATGTATTTCGAGGGGACATGAGTATTGTGGGTCCACGTCCGGAACGCCCGCATTTTGTTTCGCAGTTTAGGGAGCAGATCCCGGGTTACGTGGAACGGCACCGAGTGCGGTCTGGCTTGACCGGATGGGCGCAGGTTAACGGGTGGCGGGGGGATACGTCGATTGAAATCCGGACGCAATATGATTTATATTACGTCGAAAATTGGACGCTGGGGTTTGATATACAGATAATTTTGCGGACGTTTACGGAGGTGTTTTTTGGTCAGAATGCATATTAACATGGCTATAGTAGTGTGTTTGGTTTTGGGAGTATTGGCTAGCAGGGGGCACTGTCAGGATGAGGAATTTCGGACGGTGAGGCAGTATACGTTTGGAGTGGGGGAAACGATGGAATATACTATCAATTATGGGGTTATATCAGCTGGCGCGGCTAAGATTTACGTTGAAGATTATGCGATAATAGAGGATCGAGTGTGTTACCGGTTGGTGTCTGAAGCGCGGTCACGAAAGTTTTTCGACCTGTTTTTCAAGGTTCGGGATCGGGTGGAAAGCTGGATGGATGTGGAGGGGCTGTTCAGTTGGCGGTTCGAGAAGCAATTGAACGAGGGGAAGTATCACGATCACAAGGTGGTAACTTATGATTATGAGAACGGCAGGGCGACGTTGATCGATGATGGAACGCCCACCGATACTACCGAGATGGATCAGGTTATGCAGGACGGATTGTCATCGTTATTTTGGGCGCGGTTGCTGCCGTTTAAGGAGGATACCACGTTTACGATAGAGACGTTGGATGTTCGGAAAGTGTATCAGGTGAAGATGGTGGTACTGGGTATCGATACGGTCAATACACCGGCGGGTTCGTTTCGGTGTTACAAAGTGGAACCGCATTTAGAGAGTGGTGGGATTTTTAAGAAGGATCCCGGAGGCAGAATTTGGTTGTGGTTTAGTGATGATGCGTTAAGGATTCCGGTGATGATGCAGACGAAGGTGTTTTTCGGGCATGTCAGCGCCAGATTGACCAAGTATTTGCCGGGGAGGTCGCTTCCCAGTGATTTGGAGATGCTTAAGAAGAAATTGGAAAATCAACAATAGGAGATAACTGTGATGTCGTCTAATGAAGGATCGCGATATCCGAAAATCGATTCCAGCGGGCTGAAGATGGTTTCCGGAGTGGATCGACCAAGTAAGGTAAATTTGGATATGATGGGGAAGCCGGTTGGCGGGGATGTAGGTTTTGGGGAATTTTTGGCATCGCTGCCGGATATCTTGAAGGTCAAGGAATTGCGGGAGTTGATAGGCAGGATTCGGGAAGCAGGGGATAAGAAAAAACCGGTGATATGGATGTTGGGGGGGCATGTGATCAAATGCGGGTTGGGTCCGATTTTGATCGATTTGATGGATCACGGGTGGGTGACCGGAATCGCAATGCATGGAGCGGGGATGATTCATGACGTGGAATTGGCATTATTGGGGCATACATCGGAGGATGTGTCGGTGAGGCTTGCGGATGGGTCGTTCGGGATGACAACAGAGACGGCGGAGTTCTTGAATACCGTGGCGGGGGAGTTTAAGGGCAGTGGGAAGGGTTTGGGGGAAGGAGTGGGGGAGGCGTTGGAAAAATCACAGGCTCCACATAAGGATGTGAGTGTTATTCATGCGGCGCTTAAGCGGGAAGTTCCGGTGACGGTACATGTGTCATTGGGGACCGATGTGGTGCATCCGCATCCATCGATGGATGGGGCGGCGGTGGGGGAATTGAGCATGGTGGATTTCAAGGTGTTTGCGCATCAGGTGGCGCAGATCGGGGGCGGGGGGTGTGTGTTGAATGTGGGATCGGCGGTGATTTTGCCGGAGGTGTTTTTGAAGGCGTTGTCGCTAGCGAGGAACTTGGGGTACGAAGTAGAGGATTTTACCACCGCCAATTTCGATCAGATTCAACATTACAGACCACAGAAGAATGTAATTGAGCGACCCGGCGGGAAAGGGTATTGGTTCACAGGACATCATGAGATAATGATTCCGTTGTTGGCGGCGGGATTGAAGGCTGTGTGATCAAGTTTTCGAGTTTGGTGGCGCCCCTTCAGGGCTTGATATGATGTTGATTGTGATCTAACCTGGGGCGTTGCCCCAGGCTACTCTGTAACGCCCCGTTGGGGCTTATTAATGTGTTATACATGTCTTTGCCTAGGTGTTGTTCTAGCTTGCATGCCTGGGCGGACTAGCCTGCAGCACGATATCTTTCCCTATAATTCCCATTTTTCACTTGACATTACATACTATTACCTATATATTTCCTCATGCGAATTCTGGATACTGTATTCTTAGTATCTCATATTCAAAAGGGCAGTTTCAATGAGGAGGAGAAAATGAGGACATCAATCAAGTTATTCGCTATTGTCTCCCTGGTTGCCGCAATGGTGGTGATCTGCATTACCACCGGTTGCCAGCAGCAGCCCCCGGGATCTGTCACCCAGGAACAAGCCAAAGCCATTGGCAACACTTACTTGCAAGCCAGGAACGAAGCTAACCTGGACCTGTTAGACGAAATCTATGCCGCCGACATGGTAGCATACTTCCCCAATGTCCCCAAAGACTTGGAGGGACTGGACGCGTTGAAGGAGTATTATACCATAAGCCATGCGGCATTCCCTGACCTGAAGATGGTAATGGACGAACCGATGGTCGTCGGTGATAAGGTCATTTGGGTGTGGACGTTCACAGGCACCAACACCGGTCCATTGGGTGAGCTGCCTCCCACTGGTAAGAGTGTAGAGTTTTCTGGGATCGTCATCAGCAAAATCGTTGATGGCAAGATCACTGATGAATGGGCGTACTTTGACGTCCTGCACATGTACCAGCAGCTCGGCTTCACGCTTGTACCACCCCAGCCGCCGGAAGAATAACGGATCCCACTTGTGTTCCTCCCTGCTATGACAGGAGAAAACTGGTGAATCCTGGCATTGTGCAGCCCGAGGTTCACGGTAAACTGGGTCCTGTTTTATAGGGATGATATTTTCGGAAGGATCAGAAATCCTCCAGGTTACACTTCGTCTGAAAACTGGCGGTAACTAAAACCGGGTCATCAAGCAACCGGACTTCGCCCCGGTAACCGGGGGAATGTTCAACATCATATTTAGTTTAGTATGAAAAAAAGGCTTGCTTTTTTGTATAAAAGGTGTTATGTTTACGTAACGTAAAATTGCAGAAGATTTTTGAAAAAGTTATCCCGAGGTTTGTATGGTCGAAACGCCCTCTACCCCGGCACAAGACACAAATCATACCCGCCGTATTTTAATGTACGTGGGAATCGTGAATGCGCTTATTCTGATCCCGGTGCTTGTAATCTATTATAAAGAACTCACCGGGTTATTTTTTACCAAGAAAATCAACCTATTCATTATCGCCATGTTCCTGGTAGATGTGATTGTGGTGTATGTGTACCTGGCAGGTAAAGGTAAAGAGATGTTTATCCGTAAGATCGCCGGGATCGATGCGGTCGAAGAAGCAGTAGGACGGGCTACCGAGATGGGGAAATCGGTGCTGTTTATCCCCGGTATCGGCGATATGGACGATGTGCAGACGATTGCCGGATTGTCGATTTTAGGCAGCATTGCCAAGTTAACAGCGGAATATGAGACCCGGTTGGATGTTCCGGTGTCGAAATCGTTGGTGATGGCGGTGGGACGGGAAACGGTTCGGGAGGCGTATTATGCGGTGGGGAAACCGGATCATTATTCCGATGATATCGTCCATTATATCACCGATGAGCAGTTCGGATATGTGGCGGCATTGGACGGGATTATGGTGCGCGATAAGCCAGCGACCTGTATTTATATGGGAGCGTTCTTTGCCGAATCGTTGATCCTGGCTGAAATCGGGAACTCGATTGGGGCGATTCAGGTAGCGGGGACGGCGATGCCCACTCAGATTCCGTTCTTCTTTGTGGCGTGTGATTACACCTTGATCGGGGAAGAGTTATTTGCGGCTCAGGCGTATCTGTCCAAAGACTTAAAATTGATTGGGTCGTTGAAGGGTCAGGATATGGGGAAGGTTTTAGCGATGGCGACGATTGGCATCGTTTCCATAGTTGCCACAATTGCATCAGTTACCGAAATAGCGTTTTTAGAAGACTTGACCACCGTACTTCAGCGGTTGTTTGCGTTGAATTTTTAGGTTTTTCGGAACTGCAGGGTGCGGAATCGAGATTCGTTGACACCTGACAGCACATAAGGTTTTTCGGAACTGCAGGGTGTCCACCAGTAACCGGACTGCGGCACGGAGCATAGATACAGAGGAGATTCCAGGCGATATGAAAAAAGAAATACCCTTGATTATTAGTTTTGTAGTAGGGTTCATGCTGTTGTTTGCGATGTTCTTGCCGTTTGAACCCTTTCCCGGATTGGATGAGGAAATATCCATCTGGTTTGATATTGTCGCGGTATTTGCGTTTATCCTGGGTGGTGGGAATCTGATTCGGGTTCATGGAAACAAGATTTATAAGCGGGCGAGGGATTGGGGTTTCAGTATCGTATGCCTGTTCGGATTTTTCTTCATGTTGATCATAGGATTGGGGCAGATCGGCGGTCCCGCGGTTGAAGGCGGGGGGTATGCATCGGAAGGAGTTTGGTTTCGATGGATGTATGATGCGGTATTCTACTCGTGCGGTGCTACTATTTTTAGTTTATTAGCGTTTTTTGTGGCATCGGCAGCGTATCGCGCGTTCCGGGCTCGGACAGTGGAAGCGGCGATATTATTGTGCACGGCGTTTGTGATATTGACCGGTCGGACGTTTTTGGGAGTATTTTTAACGGGATGGCTGCCGGATTTCTTAGAGCCTTTGCATATTCCCAATCTGTTTAACTGGATTCTGAGTTCGCCGAATCAGGCGGGACAGCGTGCGATTATGATCGGGATCTCATTGGGGATTATTTCGACGTCATTGAAGATTATTTTGGGGATCGAACGATCGTATCTTGGTGGAGATTAGAGATAGATTTTCTTTTCAGTCATTGGAATGCTAATTAAATCCTTGGCGTAAAATGCAACTAACAGCAGTACATTATTTCATTATTGTGGCTTTTATAGCCCTGCAGATTGTCTTGGGTCCGGTGTGTTACCGAATCGCATCTCGAAAGGGTGCGAACCCTATTAAATGGTTGATTTTGGGATGGTTGTGCGGGTTGTTCGCTTTGTTGTTCCTGACTGATGACCGCCGGGTGGTGTTCCTGATGATCGCATTAGCGGTAATCGTTCCCATGGTATTCCATCTACCTGGTGCGGTGGCGACCAGTCCGATTGTGCAGGTGATTTTTGACAAGATCGAAGGATTGCCTCCAGGATCAAACGTGCTGATTTCTTATGACTACGGACCGGCGACGGTTCCCGAGAATCAGCCGATGGCGGACGCATTGACCCGGCACTGTTTAGTGAAGAATCTCCAACTGTACATGATGGCGGTTTGGGCAACTGGGGAACGGCAGACGCAGTTGACAATCGATAGTGTGATTGTAAAGGAATTCCCGGACAAGGTGTACGGGGAGGATTACCTCCATTTGGGATTTAAGGCAGGAAACCAGGGGCTAATCAATGCGCTGTATCAGAGTATCAAGGGAATGTACACCACTGATGTGAAAGGAACTGATATCAATACGTTTCCGATGATGGAGGGAATAGAGAACCTTCGGAGTATGGATTTGATATTGTGTATCGGTTCGGGGAAACCTGGATTGAAGGAATGGGTGCAGTTTGCCGGAGACCGGGGGAATATCCCGATTTCCGGCGGAGTTACTGCGGTGGAAGCGACTCTGTTGTATCCCTATTATCCTCGGCAGTTGTTAGGGTTTATGGGAGGATTGCAGGGGGCTGCAGAATTTGAAAAGGCGTTGATCAAAAATTACCCACAGTTCAAGGAGACGTCAACTACTGCGGTGCAGTATATGGGTCCACAAACCATTGCTCACCTGGTTATAATTATTTTAATCGTAGTGGGTAACATAATTTACTTTGTCACCAGAAAACAAACGGAACGTTGAGGTAAATACATGTCAACTCGGAATGTCATCTATCTTGTGGTTGTTGCCCTGGTAGTCATCGTAATGATTTTTACCGGTGCATTTTCCAGTGCCGGTCAATATTACAACCTAAAGATTTGGATCGGTGCGCTGCTCACGTTGATGATTTTTTCGTTTTTGTACCAGGATAATCCCTTCTACAAGTTTGCAGAGCATTTGTTTGTGGGTGTGAGTGCAGCGTATTGGATGACCAAGGGGATTCAATCCACGTTGTGGGCAAATTGTCTTTACCCGGTGATTCAGGATTGGTTTTATGGGGGAGCGGCTTCCGCGGGAGCGGATCATCTGCCGTTTGGAGTGCTGCCGTTTGGGGTGGCACGGGTGATTCCGGCGATTTTCGGGTTGATATTGTTGACGCGATTGATTGGACCCATCGGATGGCTCAGCCGGTGGGCGATGGCGTTTATTATCGGTTTTGCGGCGGGAACCAATTTCACCCGGTATTTGCAGTCGGATTTTGTGGGGCAGATTTATAACACATTGATTCCGGTGATTGACAGTCCAGCTGCGTTGGGGATTTTTGTAGGATATGCTGTGGTTGGTGCAGCATTGTTGGGGTTGTTTCATTTTGTGATATCCAATCTACAACGAGGAGTAGGGGCATCCACTATCCGGGGAATCTACTGGTTTGTAACGGTAATTTTTATCCTGTTGTTTGCCACTAAGTTTCCAAGTTTCACGGTGGTGGTTGGCGTGGTGTGCGGGCTGATTTACTTTTTCTTCTCGTTGGAACACAAAGGGATGTTTGGCTGGACATCCCAAATTGGGATATATATTTTGATGGTAGCATTCGGGGCAACGTTTGGATATACGGTAATGGCACGTGTTTCGTTGTTGATCGGCAGGATGAGTGATTTGGGGATTTGGTTAGGCAGTTTTTAGTAATTAGATCTATTCAGATTATTTATTTAACATATTGATTATGAACCATAACCTCTGCGATCGATAACATTGACAATTTTAATTCATCGCGGCTTACAACGGCAAGATTGGTTTTCTATCACGGGAATCCATGCATGATTTTTCCCCAAGGAGTGTCACATCAGAATCCTTGGGGTTTTTGTTTATAATTTGAGGTGTAGATGATACGGGAATTTGGGTTTAACCGGCTGTGGCGTTGTATTTTTATTGCCGTGTTGGTTTCGTGCTGTTGTAGTGTGGGTGTTCTTCAGGCGGCAAGCCAGGCGGTGGATTCAGCGGAAGTTTTGCAGATAGGATTATCACCGCCACAATCTGTGATTGCAACTGACACCCCCAGGGATGGG
>CBDVBD010000102.1:0-11858 GCA_965372135.1 uncultured bacterium
TACTACAACGAGCAGCTTCCCAGCGGAACCTACTTTCTGCAACTGCAGACAGAAAGTATGCACGAGATTAGAAAGCTGAGTATTATCAAATAGCTTAATTTCACGTTTTGAATGGTCGAATCATGAAGCGTTCTCTGTTTTACATTCAGTTGATTTTTCCGGCGATATTGTTGGTGACACTTTCTTGCGTAAGGAAAGAAACCAAAGAACCCACACTCGTAGACAACTATCCCAACCGGGTATTGATGGACAAGTCGTTGATCCGGAACGACGACGGCGATTCGTTCCATTACGACACCTTGACCATCCGGGTGCTGGGAATGGACACGCCGGAAATTACCCATGAAGAGCACGGCTTCTTCGAGGATCAACCGTATGGACTGGAAGCAGCCGCATTGACCCAGGAAATATTCCAAAAAGCGGAACGGATCGAATACGTGCCTCATCAAAACGACAAGTACGGACGATTGCTGGCGCACGTGTTCGTGGACGGGGAACTGTTGTCTGAGAAACTAATCCGGGCTGGGCTGGCGTACGAAACCATCAGCCACTACGGCGATAACGACTTCAAGGACATCGCCGCCCACATCCTCGAAGTGGCGAAGGACGCCCCCACTCCCCAATTCGAACCACCCTGGAAATGGCGGCGGGAACACAGGAAAGAACCTAATCAAAAATAGCATTAAATCGCACCAAATTGCCATAGTATAAGAAGGCACAATAATGATTTATAAAATGAGTATGAAAGATAAAACGTCAGTAAAATTGTTTTCAGATGTTGGTGCGGAAGAGCTTTCTATATCTCGAATTCTCCACTTTGAAGACCACATCTTTATCTTTGCCGGAAAGGAAGAGCTGTTCATATCCCGAATTCTCCATTTTGAAGACTACATCTTGCCCGGTATATTCATTAACAAAAAAAGAGAGATCATAAAACAAGCAATATATCGTGTTGTTTTTGAAGGTCTTATACCAGCTTTCATAAGCTTAAGGGAACTTGGAAAAAAATGGACGGACGAGAAAGTACCAGAAATTGAAAAAAGACAGCTTATTAAAAGCATATATTCCAATTTGGTAATTGCTTTTAAAGATCGTTTTAAGAAAGTGGCAAAGTTAATGGGATATGATATTGGATTCTTGTTTCGAAAAAAAGAAAAAGATTTTGAAAATAATTGTGTGAAATTCCTAGAAGACAACCCCAGAATTGACTCTGGTTTTATTGAGTTTGCCAAAAATGAAAGGGATAGTTGGCTTAGATTAATGACCAATGTACGTAATATTGCGATTGAACATGCAGCAGAGAACGATCCTGACGAGATAAAATATCTTGAAAGCTATATGAACCTTGAATCAGTTGAAATTTTTTTCGATAATTGCTGGAGAGCAATTGAAGATTTTCTTTTCGTGTTTTCCAAAGATAAAATGGACCCAATAGATGGGATTGAACTTCGTGAATTGCCAGAGTATATTAAAGATGAGAACCATCCGGAAAGGTTTGGCTGGTTCACAGATTCTAATAAATTAAGCAATTTGTGACCAAAGATTAACTTACTGTCACCCGTCAACGAATCACGATTCCTCACGTGACAGCTTAAGCATAAAACGACTGTTGGAGATAATCCATGGCAGACAAGGAATTTCGATCGATATTAGCCACCGACTGCGGATCGACCACTACCAAGGCGATCCTGATCGAAAAACAAGACGACGAATACCGGTTGATTGTACGCGGCGAAGCCCCCACGACCGTCGAAGCACCATTCGAGGATGTCACCAAGGGCGTATTGAACGCCATCATGGAAGTGGAAGAATTGATAGGACGGAAGATTTTGGAAGGGGAAACCATCATATCACCCCAGAACGGCGACGTGGGCGTGGACGTGTATATTTCGACCTCATCGGCTGGCGGGGGATTGCAGATGATGGTGTCGGGCGTGGTGATGTCCATGACCGCGGAATCGGCGGAACGAGCCGCGCTGGGAGCCGGTGCGATTGTAATGGACGTGTTGGCATCTAACGACCGCCGGCTGCCCCACGAAAAAATCGAGCGAATCAGGCGTCTCCGACCGGACATGATATTGTTAGCCGGCGGTGTGGACGGCGGCGACGAAAAGCAGGTAGTGGTGCTGGCGGAATTGATCCAAGCTGCCAATCCGCGACCCAGGCTGGGCATCGGCTACAAACTGCCGGTGATTTTCGCCGGAAACAAAGAGGTGCGCGACATCATCGGCAGGACTTTGGGTGAGAAAGTGGACCTGACAATCGTCGATAACATCCGCCCCCGGCTGGAAACCGAAAACCTGGGACCGGCGCGGGAAAAAATACACGACCTATTCATGGAACATGTGATGGCGCAGGCGCCCGGCTACAAAAAGCTGATGTCCTGGACCGACGTGCCGATTATGCCCACACCGGGAGCCGTGGGCACCATCATGCAAGCCATTGCCGAAGAATATCACATCAACGTGGTCGGAGTGGATATCGGCGGCGCCACCACCGACATATTTTCGGTATTCGGAGGGATATTCAACCGCACCGTGAGCGCTAACTTGGGGATGAGCTATTCCGTGTCCAACGTCCTGGCGGAAGCCGGAATGGACAACATCATGCGCTGGGTGCCGTTCGAGATCGAAGAGGACGACCTACGCAACCGGATCGGCAACAAGATGATCCGCCCCACCACCATTCCCCAAGCCATGCAAGAGCTAAAAATCGAGCAGGCTATCGCCCGGGAAGCACTGCGCCTGGCATTCAAGCAGCACAAGTCGTTCGCAGTGGGGTTGAAGGGCATTCAGCAGGAACGCACCATCTCCGACGCCTTCGACCAGACCTCCTCCGGGGAAACCCTGGTCAAGATGATGGAATTGGACATCCTGGTGGGATCCGGCGGAGCCTTGTCCCATGCCCCTCGACGAAGCCAGGCGGCGCACATGATGATCGATGCCTTCCAGCCGGAAGGAGTTACCCGGTTGGCGGTGGATTCGATTTTCATGATGCCCCAGCTTGGGGTATTATCCACTGTACATCGGCAGGCAGCCACCCAGGTGTTCGAAAAAGACTGCCTGGTTCACCTTGGCACCGTGATCGCACCAGTGGGACAGGGCAAAGAAGGCAGGGAATGCCTACGAGTTCGCGGAAAATTGCCGGACGGCACCGACATCGATGAACGTATCCCATTTGGAGAATTCCTATATTATCCACTGGAACTTGACAAAGATGCCCAGCTAAAACTGGAACCCACAAAAGCATTCGATATCGGCGCCGGACCGGGACGTGACCGGGACGTGACCGTACAAGGCGGAGTAGTGGGACTACTTATCGACACCCGGGGACGTCCGTTCAACGTCCGGGCGGACATGCAAGACCGAGTCGCCAAAATCGAAAAATGGAACCAATTCCATGACCAGGTAGTAGCACACAAAGAAGACCACGGCATCGCAACTCGAAGAGTGTAAATATTGCTTACAAGACATGGAGGTGCATCATGGGTCGGGTAATCTGGATTTTTGTAGGCGTGATCATTTTGATATTCGGGATGTTGGGCTGCGACACCAGCACCAACCCAACACCAGGAGAAGAGGGAGGTGAAGGCTCCGGTCCTTTCCCATCACTGGGTGGACATTGGGAATGGCAGTATCCCTTGCCTCAGGGAAATGACCTTCTGTCAGTGGATTTCGCCAATTCCCTTACCGGAGTTGCCGTTGGCTATGGTGGTGCAATCATCCGCACTACCTCCGCAGGATTCCCTTGGACCGGAGTAGCATCGGTCACCAACGCCAACCTCTATGATGTCCGGTTTTCGGACGATCAAACGGTATGGGCGGTGGGCAGCGATCCTTGGGCGGATCGGACTGTTATTTTGAAATCTGAGGATCAAGGGCAATCCTGGTCGAAATCGGAGTTATCCTTTACCGGTTCCGGCAGGGTCATCGCACCGGTGAACAACAACGTCGTTTTCGCAGCAGGAGAAACCCCCGGATACACCGGCTTCATTGTACGCACTGTAGACGGTGGCACCAACTGGGAGTCATTAAACCCTGACATCGGCTCCCCGATCCTAAGCTTATGGTTTACCAGCGAAGTGGTAGGATTTGCTGGCTGCGAAAATGGCGAGATTTACGGCACGCTGAACGGTGGTGATGACTGGGGTTTAGTATCGGAAACCGAAGGCAATCCCATAACCTCCATAGCTTTCTGGGAAGATGATAGAGGTTGGGCAGTGTCAGGATACGACTATCCAACAATCATAGAGGAAAACCAACTATTCAAGAGTACTGATGGCGGCGAACACTGGACACCGGTGGATTTGGAATGGCGTTTGTCGTTGTATTCAGTATCCGTCCCCGAATATAACGCTATCATAGCTGCAGGATTTTTGGGCGATCCCGGATTTCCTACGGTTCCTGTTATGATTACCAGCTATAATGGCGGTTCTTCCTGGGGACTTACTGTTTTTAACTCCTTGGCTTCTTCTGACGTGCGTTGGATTTCTGATATATCCTCAAGATGGCTGGTGGGTCCATCTAATTTCATCGGGTACTATGACATTTTTGGGCATAATTTGGTAGTTCAAAGCCAGATCAGTCATTCAGACTATCAACTGTCAGATGTGGATTTCGTTAGTGAAAGCATGGGCTGGGCGGTCGGTACCATGCATGGCGATTCCGCACTGGTGCTGTTCACCGGTAATGGCGGTCAGAGTTGGACCAAGAAATCGCTGTCTATCCCCCATCCTTTCCGAGCTGTCAGCTTCACCGATGGATTTCACGGTTGGGCGGCATCCGACAGCGGGAAAATCTTCTATACCACCAGCAGTGGAAATATCTGGCTGGATCAAATTACTGGTACTCAGAGCAACCTGAATGATATCTACATGAGAGATTCCAATGCTGGTTGGTGTGTGGGTGATAACGGAACGCTATTGCAAACAACCGACGGGGACGTATGGGTGCCGGTGGACCTGGGAGGTATCCCCGAACACCTGTACTGCATCGAATTCCCCACCGACGAAGTCGGATACATCGGCGGGCAAGATGGAACGATCTTGGTGACCTTAGACGGGGGTATAAACTGGAGCACGGTGGACGATGCACCGGGAGAAGACATCCTGACATTAAGCTTCGTCAATGCCGACAGCGGTTGGGCTGGCACCGCCGCCGGACAGGTTTTACGCACCTATAACGGCGGCACTCAGTTCGAAATCCTCTCTCACTTGGGAGCTGGGATGATACGCGACATGGAATTCGTCAGCGCCATCTACGGCTATATCTGCGGTCCGAATGGACGTATCTACTCCACCCGCGATTTCGGCAATGCCTGGTTCGAGGAATATTCCGGCACCGACAAATCGCTGCACAAATTGTACTTCCCCGATGACCGGGACGGCTGGGCGGTGGGCGATGACGGCGCCATCCTGCACTGGGAACGATAGAAATATCCCCCCTGCTATCTGCAGGGGGGAACAAAAGGGGGGTCAACAGCGCATATCCACCCATTGACAGATGGCAATTGTACTGTTTCGAGTTTCAACATCTGGACTCTTAATGTTTTGTATTTAGAATTTTGTATTTTGAAATTGTTTAGGACTTGTCCGCCAACTGGCGGATTTCGATATTCGAATTTCGGATTTTTTCTTCATTTAAACATAGGCGGTAAAATGGGCTCAATCATTGTATTAATCATCCTGGTGGTAATCGCGTTGTACTTGGTCTCGCTCTACAACGGCTTAGTCAGGCTGCGCAACCAGGTACGAAATGCCTGGGCGCAAATCGACGTCCAGCTCAAGCGGCGCCACGACCTGATCCCCAACTTGGTGGAAGTGGTCAAGGACTACATGGAATACGAGCAGGAAACGCTCACCAAGGTCATCGAAGCCCGCAACATGGCGATGAGTGCCCAGGGAGTAGCGGACACGTCCAAAGCGGAAAACATGCTCACCGGCGCCCTGAAATCCTTGTTTGCCCTGGTGGAGAATTACCCGGACCTGAAGGCGAATCAGAACGTGATGCAGCTACAGGAGGAGCTGACCTCTACCGAAAATAAAATTGCGTTCGCCCGGCAGTACTACAACGATTCGTCGATGCGCATGAACAACCGCACCGAAGTATTCCCGTCGAACATCATCGCCAACGCCTTCGGATTCGGGCGGGAACAATACTACGAAGTGCCCGAGGAGGAAAAGGAAGTCCCTACAGTGGATTTGCGGTAACGACCGATGCCGAATTTAAAAACCTGTCCCCACTGCGGGTACGAGAAAAACCGCCCCGGAGCGTTGATGTGCGCTTTGTGCGGCGGTCTGTTCCCTGAAGGTAAGGAAAAAATCGCCAAACGGTTGGCGCGCGAAAAGGTGTTAGCCGAAATCGAGGACATCGACGAGCTGCCCGAACGGCGCGACTACGCACAGGAAATGCGATCCAATAAGCTACAGTCGGTGTTTTTGCTGCTGGGATTTCCGGTGATTTTCTTGGCTATTGGATGGGCGATCGGCACCTACGGCGGCTCAATGGAAATCGGAATGGGGATCTCACTCGGGGTGGCGTTGATATACATGATAATCGTCTATTTCCAGGGGGATAGGATGATCCTCGGCTTCAGCGGCGCCAAAAAAGCCGACCCCTACTTGCACAAGCAATTGATCAACGTGGTGGATGAAATGCGCATCGCAGGGGGACTGCCCGCGGTGGAGGTGTACGTGATCGATTCCGATGCCGCTAATGCCTTCGCCACCGGTCGCGATCAGATGCACGCCAAGGTAGCGGTCACCACCGGGCTGATGAAGTTGATGAACCGCGAGGAATTACAGGGGGTAATCGCCCACGAAATGAGCCACGTCCGCAACCTGGACATCCGCTATGCCATGCTGGTGGCAGCTCTGGTGGGTGCGGTGGCGTTATTGGCTGACGGGCTCCGGCGAGCACTATGGTGGGGTGGTTTCGGGGGACGAGGCAGGCGGGCAATCAAAGGGGGTGCACAGATGCAGATTATCGGGTTGGTAGCGATGATCTTATTGGCGATTCTGGCGCCCTTAGCAGCGATGATGCTGCAGATGGCGATATCGCGCAAGCGGGAGTTCCTGGCGGATACCTCCTCGGTGGAATTGACCCGGAATCCGTTGGGATTAGCCAATGCCTTGGACAAGCTGGACAGCTACTCTGCAATCGAGAAACTACCCGCTGCAAACCGTGCCACCCAGCATTTGTACATTGTGAATCCACTACGAAATTTCAGCCAGAAATCCGGCGCCTTATTAAGCACCCATCCTCCCATCCAAGCCCGGATCAAACTGCTGAAAGCGATGGTATAATAACTCCCCCTCTGTATCCGGGAGGGAATAATAGGGGGGGGTCAAAAACCTATCCGCCCACCGGCGGAAGGCGGGGATCCAGGAAAGGATAAACTCATGTTTCGTTACATTGTAATTACAGGAATAATTGTTCTATTATCCGGTTCGGCAGTCGTCGCCCAACAATCCGGTTTCGGACTGGGGGTGATTGTAGGCGAACCCACCGGTGTCTGCGGCAAATATTGGTTGGACGGCGCCACCGCAATTGACGGTGGAATTGCCTGGGCGTTCAAGAATGAAGGTGCGGTGCATCTACACGGCGATTACCTGTTCCACAAATATGACGTGTTTCCGGTGGACAAGGGCAAGCTTCCGTTGTATTACGGCATCGGCGGCAGGATAAAATTTGAGGAAGACGACAACAAGTTTGGGGTTCGGATTCCGGTGGGCATGAATTACTTATTCGCCAACGATCCGTTGGACCTTTTCATCGAAATCGTCCCGATTCTTAATTTAGTGCCGAAAACCGATTTAGGCTTCAACGCCGCCATCGGCATCCGATTTTTCTTTTAACAAACTCCCCCCCTTAAGGGGAGAATAATAGGGGGGCAATAACCTGTCCGTCTATTGGCGGATGGCAATCTCGTACGTGTGCTGGCAGGTGTTTACACCTGGAAGTCCGCCTAATGGCGGAAAAAACCCAACAACCTAACATACAAACTAAAAACAAAAAAAGGAAAAGAAATTTGAAAATATTATTGATCTCACCGTGTGCAGATCCTGAGGTCGAAACCCCAAAGGGTCTGATGATACCCCAGTTGGCGCTGCACATCTTAGAGGGACTCACTCCACCTGATCACCAAGTAAAGATAGTTGAGGAGGAGAACGAGGTTTTACATCTGAATGAAGAGTGTGACCTGGTGGGAATAAGTTGTATGACGTCAAACGCCCCCAGAGCATACCACCTGGCTCAGGAGTTCAAGAAACGGGGGAAAACTGTGGTTTTCGGTGGGATCCATCCTACTATCCTTCCCGAAGAAGCTCTGCAATACGGGGATTCCGTGGTGGTGGGGGAAGCTGAGGGGGTTTGGGAACAAGTGCTGGAAGATTTTCAAAACGGCGGACTGGAAAGGAAATATCATCATCCAAAGCCGTCTCTGGACCGGTATATACCCAAAAAGTATGGGAAGTCGGACCAAAAGAAGTCGTTTCATGTCATCCCGATCATGACTACTCGAGGATGTCCTTATAATTGTGAGTTCTGCTGTGTCAGTGATTTGTACGGGAAGCAAATTCGACACACCCCTATCAGCAACGTGATTCGTGATATCAAAGAATCCCGGGGAAAAGCATTTATATTTCTGGATGACAATATCATCGGCAAACCAAAGTACGCCAAAGAGCTATTCAAAGCTATGAAACCGTTGAACATCAAGTGGGGTGGACAGGCTTCGATCTCATTCGTTCGTGATACTGAACTGATGAAACTTGCCTATGAAAGCGGTTGTAACATCCTATTCTTTGGGTTAGAAAGCGTATCCGAGGTTCAATTGAAAACCATGCGAAAATCCATCAAAGAAATCTACAAGATCGAGGAAGCCATCAAGAAGGTGAAGGATTTAGGCATCAGTTTTCACGCCTCGATGGTGTTTGGTTTTGATAATGATACCAGAGCCGTGTTCACCGATACCCTGGAATTTTTGCAAAAAAACAAGGTCAGCTCAGCGAGCCTAAATATTCTGACACCTTACCCTGGTACCACGATCTATGAACGATTAACAAGTGAAGGACGACTGCTTACCACCAACTGGAAGCATTACGACCACAACACCGTGGCTTTCAAGCCGAAGAACATGAGCCCTGATGAACTTCAGGCTGGAGCTATCTGGGTGAAGAAGGAATTTACCAAACTGTCGTCTATAATGCGAAGATTACCATCGAACTTGTCGCATCCACTGATATTTCTATCGATGAATCTTGCACTTAGAAAAGTGGTCAAACTGGAGACCATAAGATTTCCCGGGCTGATACCGGAGGTTTTTGCATCACAGGGCGACGAGTCGGTGATTGCCACGGCTCGGGCTGCGATTAGTGGTTTGAGCGACAGGCAATTGCGGCATGAAGGGTTACGGTTATTAAAACTCAACCTAACACCCAAACCCGTCAAGCTGGAAACCCGGCAGGGTATGATGTAACATCTTTCCCGTTATTGCGAATCCGGCAGCCGCCGGATTGGAACCCGACCGACAAAAAGGATAAAATTTGAAAATCTTGTTGATCTCACCCCGTGCAGACATTGACTTCGAGATGCCCAAAGGTCTCATGGTACCTCAATTAGCGCTGCACATCTTAGAGGGACTCACACCACCTGAACACCAAGCGAAGCTAATTGAGGAGGAGAACGAGGTTTTGCATCTGAATGAAGAGTGTGACCTGGTGGGAATAAGTTTCATGACGGCAAACGCCCCCAGAGCATATCACCTGGCTCAGGAGTTCAAGAAAAGAGGGAAAACGGTCGTGTTCGGAGGTGTGCATCCCACCATCCTTCCCGAAGAGGCTCTCCAATACGGTGACTCCGTAGTTATCGGAGAAGCTGAAGGAGTCTGGGTACAACTGCTTGAAGATTTCCAGAATGGCGGACTCAAAACGAAATATCACCATCCAAAGCCTTCACTGAAAAGGTATATCCCCAAGAAATATGGGAAATCCGACCAGAAAAAGTCGTTTAATGTCATCCCGGTCATGACTACCCGTGGATGCCCCTATGATTGTGATTTTTGCTGTGTCAGTGATTTGTACGGCAAACAGAGCCGACATTCCCCCATCAGTAACGTGATTCGTGATATAGAAGAATCCGAAGGGAAAGCCTTTATTTTTCTGGATGACAATATCATCGGCAAACCAAAATACGCCAAAGAGCTGTTCCGCGCTTTGAAACCATTGAATATCAAATGGGGCGGGCAGGCGTCGATCTCGTTTGTCCATGATACTGAACTGATGAAATTGGCTGCCGAAAGCGGATGCGTTGCCCTGTTCTTTGGGGTGGAAAGCGTTTCTGAAGCTCAGTTGAAAACCATGCGGAAATCCATTAAGGAAATCTACAAGATCGAAGAAGCGATGAAAAGAATAAGAGATTTAGGCATCCTGTTTCACGCCTCCATCGTCTTCGGTTTTGATAATGATACCAAGGATATATTCCCCGAAACTCTTGAATTTTTGCAGAGAAACAAGGTCAGCTCAACGTCACTGAACATCCTAACACCGTATCCTGGTACAAGAATCTATGAACAATACAAGAGTGAGGAACGGTTACTAACTACTGACTGGAAGTATTACGACCATTCCACGGTGACTTTCAGACCCAAAAATATGAGCCCGGACGAACTTCAGGCGGGAACGCTTTGGGTGAAGAAGGAATTTGCCAAAATGTCCTCCATATTGCGAAGACTCCCGGCAAACCGGGCGCATCCGCTGTTATATCTATCTATGAACCTTGCCCTCAGACAGATTGTCAAGATTGATGCCATCAAATTCCCTGTGCTGATTCCGGAGGTGTTCGCATCACAGGGGGACGAGTCGGTGATTGCCAGGGCTCGGGCTGCTATTAGTGGTTTGAGCAACAGGCAATTACGGCATGAAGGGTTACGGCTATTGAAACTCAACCTAACACCCAAACCCGTCAAGCTGGAAAGCGGCAGGGGTATGATGTAAAAGTTTATCCGCCAACTGGCGGATGCCAATCACCTCCCCCCTGGTACCCGGGGGGGAATAAAAGGGGGGGGCTTTGGAGTGCGCAAGCTTGCTTGCGCTTTAATATCCTGAAGCTTGCTTCAGGATCCAGGTAGGTCAGGATCCCTGTTATCCTGACAGAATGCTTTAAATCAGATTCCGAACGGCTTTAGTCCGAGCAACCTTACAAAGTCATTGCGAATCCCGACTGGTCGGGATGCCAATCACCTCCCCCCAATGGGGGGGAATTTATCCGCCTGTGGCGGACAAAAGGGGGGTCAAATGCGTATCCGGCAACTGCCGAATCTCAAAGATCCGGCCTTTGACGGAATTACGACAAACCCAGCGCCTTATTCAGCACCAATCCAGACGCATATCAGACTGCTAAAGGCAATAGTACAAAATGAAAAAGAGAGAATTCAAAGCGATTGACCTGTTTTCCGGCTGTGGAGGACTTACACTCGGTCTTAAAATGGCTGGATTCAATGTTATCGGAGCCGTTGATAGCGACACTCTAAGTGTAGAAACATATAGGATGAATCATCCAGATGTCCATGTTTGGGAAACTGATATTAGAAAATTATCTATCAGCGAAATTAAACGAAAGCTCAATTTAAAACCCGGCTCTTTGGATCTATTGGCGGGCTGTCCTCCCTGCCAAGGATTCTCGTCAATTCGCACGCATAATTCGAGTTTTGAAGTTAATGATTCTCGAAACGACCTTATTTTTGATTTTGAAAGAATCATACGGGGATTAAAACCCAAAGCGGTAATGATGGAAAATGTCCCGGGACTTGCAAAGAAGGAAAGATTTCTGAATCTATGTAATTCTCTCAAAGAATTAGGA
>CBDVBD010000103.1:0-11813 GCA_965372135.1 uncultured bacterium
TTAAAATGATAAGAAGGAGTAAAAGATGTCAAAAATTACTCTAACGTCTACAATCATAGTAGCATCAGTTCTGTGTGTTACATTATGTTCCATCGGGATTTTGTTAGCACAACCGTCCAGCGACAACTACATCCTGAAAAAGTGGGCGATCAGCAGCGGGGGAGGCAGCGCGAGTTCTGACAACTACCAAGCGATTATGGTTGTCGGACAGAGCAGCCCTCCCGGAACATCTTCCAGTACCAATTACACTTTGTACAGCGGTTACTTGCAACCCATATTTGCTGCCGGAGCGCCTGGAGCACCGTTGGTTTGGGTTTGGACCGATAGTGCAAATGTGTATTTGGATTGGGATGACGTTACCAGCGCCACGTCCTATCGCATCTACCGTTCGACTGACACAAATGTCACAGCAGATCCCGGTAACTTGATCGGCACCAGCCCCACATCGAACTACACCGACACCGGCGTAGTAGCGGACAGCGTTAAATTCTTCTACCTGATTACTGCCGATAATTAGACTGGCTTAGTTCCAAATTCAGTCCCACTACACGTGAAACTGCCGATCACAGCCTGCCTTTCTGTGTGGCATCCGCTCTTGTGGATAAGAGCCTAACGACAGCCAGTTTTTCCGATGAGCAGATTAAAAATCAGCGGCTAAAAAAGTTGATGAAGAGGATTTCCATCAAGGCAAATATGGAATTTGACAAGCAATTTCCTGAGATGCAATCCAGCCAGGTTACCATCAAAACGATGGATGGGCGTGAGAAAACAGTGCGAGTAGATTTCCCAAAAGGTGATCCTCGCATGCCCATGAGTCAAGCGGATCTGGATGCAAAATTTAATGGGTTGTTGAACAATCTGGTTACAGCGGAACGGCAAGATGAGATCAAAGAAACCGTCTTTGACTTGGAGAACTTGCCGAAAATATCGGATTTAATGGCGCTTTGTTTGTCTGATTCGTCAGACGAATGATTAGAAATCAGAGTAAAGATACTCTAATAATGCACCTCAAGTAAATTCATTTCTCTATATTACTTCTAAAGGCAGCAAGGATTTTTCACGAACTGATCCCAGTGTTATTAATGTCAAATCATCCTTGCTATGGTATAATTGTGATCTTCTTAAGGAGGAAGACTAATGATCTACAAAAGTGGCATTTTGAGCTTAATCGTGGGGTTGGTGATTTCCTTACCCTGCTGGGGGCAAGTATTCATTGATGATTTCGAAGGCGGGTTGGGAAACTGGACTGGGACCTGGGTGTTGACGGATTCATCAAGCCATTCACCTACCCATAGTTTGACGGATGGCTACGGCAATTATTTACCAAACCAGAATATCTGGGAGGCGATGGCACAGGGAGTTGATTTGACCGGATTTCAATCCGCCGATTTGATCTACTGGACAAAGTATGCACTGGAAACTGGTTTTGATTACGCCTACCTTGAAGTATCCACTGACGGTGGTACTAATTGGATGAACGTGGTCACGTTCAATGGGATTCAAAATGATTGGGTGGCGGACACCATTGATGTCGGCGGGTACGTTGGACTGAATGATGTCAGGTTTCGTTTTCGATTAACCTCTGATGGGGCTTTAGAACTTGACGGAATGTATGTCGATGATTTCCAAATTGAGGGAGGACACGAGGATATCACACCGCCTCTGGTAGTGCATGAACCCGATCCGGATACCACAAGCTGGGTAGGGGACGTGGTGATTGACGCAGAAATCACTGACGTTTCCGGTGTCCATGAAGCCAGCCTGTTCTGCAGCGTAGATAATGCTCCATACGTCGAGACCGTACCAGACAGTACGGTTGGGGATATGTACTATTTCACGATACCTTCGCACGGAGCAGGTGCCTGGACGGAATACTATTTCCATGCGACAGATAGTGCTTCCCCGCCCAACAGCGGTGACAGTGAGACTTACGAGCATATCTTTGGTACCATCCTTTACTATGACGACGGTGATCCGGAATACATTTACCAGTATGCGGCTACCAATCAGTTAGCCGTGCGGTTCAGCGCCACGCAAGCCCTGCCGTTAGCGGCGATTATTTTTCGCTTCTATCAGGATGACACCCACGACCTGGATACGGTGGATGTGTATGTTTGGGCTGATGTGGGTGGGTATCCTGCCGGCGTGGAACTGGGTCCTTTGCCGTTATATCCGGTGAATACATTGGAGAACACACAAGCTTGGACCCGCATGGACATGAGACCCTACGCGTATACTGCTGGACCTGATTTTTTCGCTGGATGTCAGCTCCGAAGTACATTGCCGGTGATTTTAGGGGATAGTCCTGCTGTTTCGAACCGCTCCTTTGTTAATACGGGCACCTGGACACCTGCAACCACCGATTTCCATCTCCGAGCGGTGGTGGGTGAATACATTGGTGTACCCGTGGTTTGGGTTTGGATCGATGGTGCAAATGTGCATCTGGATTGGGATGACGTTACCGACGCTACCTCCTATCGCATTTACCGTTCGACTGACACAGATGTTACAGCCACTCCCGGCAACCTGACCGGAACC
Source organism: uncultured bacterium (assembly GCA_965372135.1). Taxonomy (GTDB): domain Bacteria; phylum Electryoneota; class RPQS01; order CBDVBD01; family CBDVBD01; genus CBDVBD01. The sequence goes on from CBDVBD010000103.1 coordinate 2,539, forward strand.
AGCCCGACATCGGACTACACTGACACAGGCGTAGTAGCGGACAGCGTCAAATTCTTCTACCTGGTTACTGCCAACAATTAGACTGGCTAAACTGGTGTAATTAATAAACCTGCACGAGGAGAAAATCATGAGGTATGGTATTGCTATACTCACAATCGTCACCGCTCTGTGCATTTTTGCGGTGGGCGGATTGGCAACGGTTCCCAACTACATCAATTACCAGGGAACATTGACCGACAGCAGCGGGAATCCGATTGCCGGTACCCGTACTATACAGTTTTTACTTTACACGGATCCGGTGGGAGGTGGTAGCTTTTGGAATGAGATCCATTGGAATGTAGATATCACCGATGGATTATTTCAAGTACAACTGAGTGGATTTCCGGACACAACATTTAACGGGGATATCCGATGGTTGGAAATGGTTATCGATGGGGAAACCTTTGATCCGAGGACTTCATTTGTAAGTGTTCCATATGCTTATAAATCAGGGTCATCCGACCAAGCAACAGTGTCAGAATCTGCAAATCACGCCACATATTCTGATACTGCCACCTGGGCGTTAGGGGGAGTAGGCGGCGCTTCTTCGGATACCGTGACTTTTGCATGGTGGGCAGATAGCGCTAACTGGGCGGATTCCGCTAATCACTCTGAGTATTCGGACACTGCAATTGAAGCCAATCATTCAATATATGCAGATTCGGCGATACATGCAGTAAACTCTGATACCGCGGAATATGCCTTGACTGGAGCCGGCGGAACCGGTTGGAGTCTAACTGGCAACAGCGGGACAGATCCAACTGTGAATTTCATAGGTACTTCGGATAATCAGGCTGTTGTTATTAGGGTAAACAACAACAGAATCATTCGTTTGGAACCTGATGATGAAAGCCCTAATGTTATTTGTGGTAGTAGCAATAATTTTGTGGCTGACGGCATGAGGGGAGGCACTATCAGTGGGGGAGGGTTCGTTAGTGAACCTCATAGCATGTATGATCGTTATGGAACAATTGGTGGTGGACAGGGGAACATAGTTGGTCTTGAAGACCATACACCGGTTAATCAGAAATGGGCTACAGTAGGAGGAGGTCTACAAAATACAGCGAGTGGTCAAAGTTCCGTCATAGCAGGTGGTCAAGAAAACATCGCAAGTGGAAATAAAGCTACGATAAGTGGTGGGTGGCACAACGATGCCAGTGGTGATTGGGCCACTATCCCAGGTGGTTATTATAACAACGCAGATGGGAATTATAGTTTCGCGGCTGGACATTACGCTCTGGCTGACCACGAAGGATCATTCGTCTGGGCTGACGCTGAACCAGTACCTTTTAGTTCTACCGGTAATAACCAGTTTTTAATCCATGCATCAGGCGGCGTTGGTCTTGGAACCAACAGTCCAGAGGAACAGCTCGATGTAAACGGCACCGCGAGGATGACAGGTTTCAAAATGCCTACAGGCGCTGTTAACGGGTACGTTCTAACCAGCGATGGCTCAGGTGTGGGAATTTGGCAACCAGGAAGCGGAGGCGGAGGTATTGGTGGAAGCGGAACCGCCAATTATCATCCCAAATTCACGGGGGCTACAACAATAGGCAATTCTGTGATCTATGAAACAGGCAGCAACATCGGTATCGGGACCACAACTCCAGCACAGAAATTGGAGGTTGTAGGGACAATTCAACTGACCGGCTTCAAAATGCCTACTGGCGCATCCAACGGATATATTCTAACCAGCGATGGTTCTGGGGTGGGAACTTGGCAACCAGGAAATGGAGGTGGAGGCATCGGTGGAAATGGTACCACTAATTATATCCCCAAGTTTACCGGATCAACCACAATCGGGAATTCCACAATCTACCAATCCGGTAGCTATGTCGGTATCGGCACCACCAGTCCCAACCGGACATTCGATGTGAATGGTAGAGGAATATTTGAAGACAACACGAGCGATGAAGTGTTGAAGGTAACCAACACTTCCACCGGTACCGGAACTGGTTTCTATGTGTCGATTGATGCTACCTCCATTGCACAAAACGCTGCCGTTAAAGCAGTAGCCGAAGGGACCGCAGGAGCTGGGACAGGTGTCTGGGGAATTACCTATAGTCAAGGCACAGCAATTGGTAGTGCCATCGGCGTATATGGCGAAAGCATGTCACCCACTACTACCGGAGGAGCTGCATTTGGGGTGCTGGGCAGAAGTAGATCTGTCCCAGATCAAGGGAGTGAAACATCAGCTGGTGTTTTTGGTTGGGGTGATGTAACTTCGGGTAGAACTTACGGTGTATGGGGTGAAACATTTTCCAGTACCGATGCAGTATCGGGTGTTTATGGCGCTAATTTAGCTAATTCAGGGATGACTAGAGGAACCATTGGGACAGTCGTATCCACCACCGCTGGCGCTGCAGGAGTTTTGGGAGCGGCTCCTTCATCAGGTACAGTTCGGGGAGTCATGGGATATTGTCATTCAGCTTCGGGCTACGGCGTCTATTCCGACGGTCATTTTAGAGTAGAACCTGGGTGGATGATGATTAGTCTAGAAGAGACTCCAGATGGGGTAATTGAAAACTATGTGAACACAAGCACGGAACCATGGATTGAGGATTTTGGAGAAGGGCAGCTCGAAAACGGTGTCACCCACATTGAATTAGAGGGATTATTTCTCGAAACTGTCACCATAGATGATCAGCATCCCATGAAGGTGTTCGTCCAACTCAATGATGATTGCAACGGCGTTTGGATCAAGCGTGGTACTACCGGATTCGATGTGATCGAACTGCACTACGGCAAGAGTAATGCTAGGTTTACTTACCGGGTAGTGGCGAAACGAAAAGGGTATGAAAATACTAGGTTGGAACCCGTATTTCAAGAGGTTAGCAGCCGATAATAGACCTATCCTCGTAATCTGTAGGAAATCTTTGAAAGAGAATTATGAATAACTCACAGATTTCAATATGGAGTCCAATCGGGGGAAATACGTGCTGATATCGAGGAATTAAAGCGGCGTTAAATTCCTTTAGACTTCAAATGGTTAGGCAAAAAGAAAAAGCCCGGAATGACCGGGCTTTTTTTGTATGCGAATTTGTAAGATTGGGTTAGGCGGCGATGACGTCTTGTAATCGTCCTTGGGCGGCGTATTTTTCGCTGACTTCACCGTCGGCTAATAAGGCATTGATGTCCATGATCATAGATTCGCGGGAGTAGCCGGATAAGCCCAATTCAGGGAAATCCATGCGGATGGCATCTTCGGGACAGGCTTCCACGCAGTAACCGCAGAAGCAGCAGCGTAACAAATCCAGATCCCAACCGATGGCATATTTTTCCACAGTGGGGTCTTCGTGTTCGGCGGCGGTGATGTGGATGCAATCGCAGGGGCAGATGGTTTCGCACATCATGCAGGCGACGCATTTGATGGTGCCGTCTTCACGCAGCATCAGCCGATGACGCAGCCGTGCCACTGGCGATAATGGGCGCTGCTCTTCGGGATATTGGATGGTGACGAAACCGGGTTTGTAGGATTTGATGAAAAACACGTAGCGGATAATATGACTCCACATGTTCCTGAAGAAATGCCAGGCGGTGATTGCCAGTCCTCGGAGGATTTCCGGATAGTAGATTTGTTCTTTCCAGCCCGGTTCGAATTTTTTGACGATGACTTTGCGGTCTATCATGCGTGGGTCCTTAGTTGTGCGTTCTTTAAGATCTTATATTATACAAATCTCTACTGTCAGGTGAGGGCACCTGACAGCACGATGATTAACTCTTATCCGATCAGTGTTAGTACCAATCCTGTTAGCAAAATGTTTATTAATGTCAAGGGCAGTAAGTGTTTCCAGCTCAGGTTCATCAATTGGTCGTAGCGGAACCGAGGCAGGGTCCAGCGTACCAGTTGGAAGAACCAGCAGCAGCAGACCACTTTGAACAAGAAGGACAGGAATTGTAATATTACTACGAGCAAATGCGGCAGCAACCAGGTGCCGCCCCAGGGGAACATGAATCCCATGACCGGATCGCCGTTGTACATGTAAGGGATGTTATAGCCGCCGAAGAACAGGGTGGTAATCAGGGCGGAGGCTAAGGCGATTTCCGCAAATTCGCCCATGAAGAACAGTCCGAATTTCATGGAGCTGTATTCGGTGTTGAATCCGATGATTTCCGATTCGCCTTCCGGCAGGTCGAAGGGGACTCGTTTGGTTTCCGCCATGGCTGCCGGCAGGAACAGTAGGAATCCGAGGGGCTGCACCACGATCCCCCATTTGGGGAGGAATCCGAAGAGCAGTTGGTTTTGCTGCCGGACGATGCTTTCCAACTGCAGGGAGCCGAATACCATGAAGATGCCAATCAACGACAGCCCGAGGATGAGTTCGTAGGAAATCATCTGGGAACAGCCGCGGATGCCGCCGATCATGGAGAATTTATTATTGGATGACCAGCCCGCCAGGATGATTCCGTACACGCTCAGGGAGGCAAAGGCGAACAGGAACAGGATCCCCATGTTGATGTTCAGGACTTGCAGGGGGATCATGCGTTCGCCGATCATCAGGTGATCGCCGAAGGGGATAATGGCGAACACCAGCAGGACGGGGAAGAAGGCGATGATGGGCGCCAGGGTGTGCAGGGTTTTATTGGCTTTCGGGGGCACCCAGTCTTCTTTGATAATCATTTTCACGGCATCCGCCATGATGTTGACCCATCCCAGCGCTTTGATGCCGAAGATGTTGGCGCGATTGGCTCCGATCCGGTCTTGCATTACCGCACTCTGTTTCCGTTCCGACCACATGAGGGTGGCGGCGAAGGTGAGTACGAAGATGATGACGAACCAGATTTTGATCAGGTGAATGATGATTTCAAGGATCATAATGCCTCGAGTAAAAGAATTTACTTGACAAAACGGTAAATTTTGTTTATATTATTTGTGCAGGTTTGCGCGGGAACAATCTCAGGTCGTCCGAAAGGATGGCAGCCCCAAGTGGGTGGGATCCTGAGACCCGGAACCTGCTTTTTTTATTGGTATTCACTCGTTATCCATTGAAGATGCGGGTCTTTCTTTAACAATTCATCCGCGTCTCTTGGCCAGAGCTTAATGCCATACCCTACATATCGTCCCCGCCTATTATAAACCACGGGTTTGAGAATCCTCGCATATCGATCTTCTGTAAACCCATATTTTGTTTTTTGTACTGCGTAGTAAAAGCTCCCTGCAACTGCGTCCGCAATCTGCAATCCCATTCTTTATACCAGATGAATAAGCGATTATTTGATCTAGATTAATAACTGACCAATCAATTCTCACATCAAAAATGTCAGTTTGTTCCTTCAAATAATTCAAATACTTTCTCAACTCTTCATAAGACATTCCGGATCGGTTTGAAAACACAATTGTAGCACTTCCGTCGCCAGAATCATGGGCGGTCTTGTGGTCGCGACAATACCAGGATATCCGTTCGAGAAGATAGCGTGTAGCATAAAAGTAGAGACGGTAACGCTCTTGAAATTTTTCTGGTTCCTTTAGTGACGGTTTGTGAACAAGAATTGATACAGTACGCAAATCAGCTTTGGCGATTTCAGCTATGTAAGGAAGCCGATGTTCGTGCCTAAGATCACGGAAGTGAAGAGGTTTTTTGTTAGGTTTACTAAGATTTGTTCGCACCCGATCTACCAATTTAACAACTTCGAGGTCCCTCGCTGCACGTGTAACTACAGCACTAAGAACAAACCAATCAGAGCTTCCTTTGTTGAACGAGAATCCTTCGTCTCCAGACTCATCAATGTAAACGATAAATGTCGCAGACATCTTCTCTTGATTCTCCCCCTTTTGACCACAGGTTCATTTGAGTCAACAGTAGTCGGTTATAACGAATTTAGAAATATTCCCTTTCCCAGACCTTTTCTATGAAGCAGCCGGTATCGGCTAATTTATATGATTCCGGATGTGAGGGTTTATCCGGTTTCTCTGCGAATTGTACCCGGTCGCCGTGGGTGCCGATGTTCGCCCATTCCAAGTCTTCCATCACCGGAATTTGTTTCACGACGTCCTGGAAGACTTCGGACGCTAATGTATAATGATAAGGACGTTTGAGTTTTCCGGCTAACCGTTCGATGATTTTCCATTCAGACAGGCTTTCGCCCAAGGGAGGTACTGCCAGGAAGAAGCGTTGGATGCGCCCCTGGAAGTTGATGAAGGTGCCTTCCCGTTCCACCCAGGCAGCAGCGGGCAGGGAGATGTGGGCGATGTCCTCGGTGGGGTTGGAGCGGGTGCCGACGTATATTAGTACATCCAGTTTTTTCAGGGCTTCCAAACCGTCCACCGATTCCAAATAGGGTTCCAGGTCGTGATGACAGACGATCAGGGCTTGGATTTTGCCGCGGATGGCTTTGCCGATTAGTTCCGGAGCGGATCCTGGCGAACCTTTTTCCTCAAAGCCGATCAAGTCAGCCGCATAACGGTTGGGATTGAGGTCGGCTCGGCGCAGGATGTGGTCTTCCTCGCCCTTGGGTTCGTCGGGGAATACGGCGGCACGGTTTTGGATTTTCAGGTCATCCAGCAGCCGTTTCCATAGGAACAGATCTTCGGTAGTGGATTTTGGGGAGGCGATCAAGCCCACTGCATCGGGACCCTTGGATTTGATGATATTGGACAGCCGGCTGGTGGCTTCGGAAATTGCAGTGTCCCAGTCCACGTTTTCCCAGTTGTTATCGTGTTTGATCCGGGGGGAAATCAGGCGGTCGGTGCCGTCCACCCAGCGGAAGTTTTGTCGTCCGTAATCACAGAGCCACCAGTCGTTGATTTCGGGATTGTAACGTGGTTTCAGGCGTTGTACCCGGGCGGTGGAGTCTTTCCAAACGTGATCCAGGTCGTAGTGTACTTCGATGGAACAACCCCGGGCGCAGGATGGGCATACCGATGGGGTGGTTTTCAAGTACCAGGTGCGGCGTTTGAAGCGGAAGTCCTTAGAAGTCAGAGCGCCGACCGGACACAGGTCCACCACGCATTCGCTGTACGGGTTGTCCAGGGGGCGACCGGGGTAATTCATCAGTTCGGAATGGCTGCCGTGCCCGAAGATGCCCAGTTCGTGTGTTTTGGTGATTTCAGCACAGAATCTGACGCACCGGGAACATTGCACGCAGCGTTCCGAGTCCAGTACCACTGTGGGACCGAGGTCATGTACTTTATGGAATTTTGACTTGGGTTCGAAATAACGGCTATCGGTCAGCCCGTATTCCATGTAATAATTCTGGAGGTTGCATTCGCCGGCATCATCGCATACCGGGCAGTCGATGGGGTGGTTGGCGAGCAGGAATTCCAGGACGCCTTTGCGTACGTCGCGTGCCAGTTCGGAGTCGGTATAGACGATCATTTCGTCCGATACCGGGATGTTGCACGCCAGGTCCAGGCGTCGCCTGCCGCGTTCTTCGATTTCCACCTGGCACAACCGGCAGGATCCAGCGATGGTCAAGCCGGGGTGGTAGCAGTAATGGGGGATGTGGATGCCCGCCAATCGTGCGGCTTCGAGTATTTTGGTGCCCGCCGGCACCTCCAGTGTTTTACCGTCTATGGTAACTGATGGCATAGATTTATCCGGAATTTAATCCAATGTTCTACTGGTAAACCGTTGAAACGGTTGGAAGATCGTTGTTAGTGTTTTCTGATCACCACAATAAATTGTGGTGCTAATACAAATTTTGTAAACCGTTTAGGCAGTCGAATTAAGTTTCATTTCCCTCATATCACCATACTAAATTATGGTGTTAATAAAAGTGAATTAATTCATGAACCATTTTGTATTAGCACCCGAATTCATTCGGGTGGAGGTATTGAACTCCGTTCATTCAGTAATCGTTTTAACGATTTACTCGTCCCAAACACCATATCTGCGAGCCCATTCTTCAAATTCTTCAGAGAAGGAATTCTTCTGATGATGTTCATTCTGATTCTCAATATAATTCTTCACAGTATTTAGTTGAGATGCACTGATTGAATATGCCCCATATCCTCTTTGCCATCTGAATTTGCCGGGAATCAGATTATTTTCATTGATCCAATGGGAAGATTCACCTTTCAGGTTTTTAGCAATTTGTGACACAGTTTTTTCAACTGGCAGAGAAAGCAAAACATGAACATGTTCAGGTTGAATATTGAGCTTTCCTATGAACACTTCGTTTTTTTGGGAATATGATACAATGTGCTGGAAAAGATCAATTCGTAATTTCTTGTTCAGAATATGCTCATGGTCAAGTGTACCCCAAACTAAATGGATCCAAACTTTTACATGTGAATGTGTTGACATTATTATGTTTTTATAAACCGCTGAAGCGGTTAATGTTCTAATATTTTCTCAAGCCACCATGATAAATCATGGTGTTAATACAACAACTAAATGGTACAATATATGAAATAATTTCTTTTGATTTGGATTATCCTAATTTTGAGTGATTTTGTGTTTTATGCTCTGATATTTTAGTATAATTAACCTGCGGTGGTGGTTTCTTTAGCGATTGCGGATTCGAATTCGGGTCGGAATTTTTTCAATAGCGCTCGAATCGGCATGGCTGCTGCTGCACCTAAGGGGCATACGGTGCGCTCCTCGATTTTGTCGCACAAGTCCAGCATCAGGTCGATATCGCCCGGTCTGCCGCGACCTTCCCTGATTCGGGAAGCGATTTTGAATATCCATTCGGTGCCTTCACGGCACGGAGTGCATTGCCCGCAGGATTCGTGAGCGTAGAACCGGATCATCCAGTATAGGACGTCAATCATGGAGGTGTCCTGATCCATGACCATGATGCCTGCGCTGCCCAACATGGTGCCAGCTTCCATCATGGCGTCGAAATCCATAGCGACGTCGATTTCATCGGGGGTCAACAATGGGGCTGAAGACCCGCCGGGGATGACTGCCTTTAGTTTTTTGTCGTCCCGGATTCCACCGGCTGCGTCGTATATCACGGTGCGTAATTGGGTTCCTACCGGCAGCTCGTATACACCGGGTTTGTTGACGTGCCCACTGACGGAAAACAACATGGTGCCGCCGCTGTTGGGCATCCCAAGCTCTACGAACCATTTCGCGCCGTTTAGGATGATGGATGGCACGTAGGCGATGGTTTCGACGTTGTTGACCACCGTGGGGCAGTCGAAAACGCCTACTACTGCTGGGAATGGGGGTTTGATGCGGGGCCAGCCTTTTTTGCCTTCCAAGGATTCGATCAGCCCGGTTTCCTCACCGCAGATGTACATTCCGGCGCCGGGGTGGGTGTACACTTCCAGGTCGAAACCGGAACCC
>CBDVBD010000104.1:0-11779 GCA_965372135.1 uncultured bacterium
GCGTTCGAATATTGGGGTGATAACCAACGCCCGTCCTGACCATCTGCGGGAAATGGGTCCTACATTGACCGATGTCACTCGGTCGTTGTGCAATACATTGCCATCCGGGAAGATTACCTTTACCAGCGAAAATAAGATGTTTGATGTCATAGCAAAGGAAGCGGAACGGGTCGACTGCGATCTGCATGGGGTGGATATTTCCACTGTATCGGATGAGAACCTGCAAGCGTTCGGGCATGTGGAACATCGTGATAATGTGGCGTTGGCATTAGCGGTGTGCGAGCATCTTGGTGTGGACCGGGAAGTGGCATTAAAAGGGATGCATCGTTCTCATCCGGATTCGGGAGCGTTGCATGTATTTAGGATCAGGGACCGCGATAAAACGATTAACTTCACTCATGCCATGGCCGCGAACGATCCTGAGTCGACATTGTCGATTTGGTTGAGTATGCAAGGGCGGATGGATCTCAATGGTACGGTAATTACCTTGATTAATACCCGTTCCGACCGGTTTGATCGCTCGGTACAGCTTTTGGAGATGCTGGTGGGGAATATTGCATTTGATCATTTAATTCTTACCGGTGAGGCAGTGGATCGGTTAGTTGGAGTGACTGCACGCTTAAGAATCCCTAAGTATAAGGTAATTCCCATGGGGGCGGTCATGCCGGAGAAGGTGTATAATCGGATTATGGATCTTATCGATGATCAGGGATTTGTGTTTGCCATGGGGAATGTGGGCAGCGGGGGATTGGCTTTGGCGCGGTATTTTTGGAAACTTCATAAGGAACAACAGATTATGGAGAAACAGGAGTAATGCAAGGATTGGTGGAGATTTCGGTTGGTTTGGGGGTGGTGTTCAGCCTTCTGTTCAACGAGTTTTTAGGGGCGGCTGCCGGTGGAATCGTGGTACCCGGATATATCGCATTGCATTTGCATGAGCCGCTAAGGTTGGTGGGTACCCTGATCGTGGCGATTATGGTGTATTTGGTTATTAGATTAGCGTCACGGTTTATGTTCTTGTATGGTCGCAGACGGTTGGTGATTGCGATTTTGTTGGGTTTTTTGTTTGGGTATTTATCTCGGCAGTTGATACTTTACGAGGTGTTTTCATTGGATGTTCGCATGATGGCGGTGGGTTTTATTATACCCGGGTTGATTGCGAATTGGATGGATCGGCAGGGTGTGGTAAAAACCATTGCGGCGGTTGTGATTGCAGCATCTATTGTGCGGTTACTGTTGATGTTGATTATGGGTGGAGAAATTATCAACTAAAATTTATTAACTACTGGATGACATGTTTCGACCATCATTAAAGTCTATTTGGACATTGATCATTTTAGCTGTGGTCTCCTATGGGTTATACTTGTGGGCGGAGTATTCGCGTAAGTTGGTGCAACAAGCGGATTACGAGGTTAAAATTGAAGCCAGTCAATTGACGACACGGGCAATTGGGATTCTACGAGATACCCGATTGCAGCGTGGGGTGCGGATAGACGAAATCAACGATCCCAATTTGACAGCGTTAATTGGTCCACAGCACAGCTTGATTACTACGGATGACGGGCATTTGGAAGATCGTATTACCGGATTGAATCCTAATGTGTCGGCAATGGTGGTGTCGTTATTGAAGGAAGCGGGTTTGGAAGCCGGGGATGCGGTGGCGGTAGCGGTTACGGGATCGAATCCGGGGGTAAATATCGCCTTCTATGCTGCGTTGAGGGTGCTGCAGTTGGAACCGGTAATTATCAGTTCGGTGGGTTCAGCGTCATGGGGTGCCACCAATCCCAATTTTACTTGGTTGGATATGGAGAGTGTCCTGTACGAACGGGGGGTGTTTCCGTTTCGATCGGTGGCGGCATCATTGGGTGGCGGTAATGATAATGGGATGCGATTATCACAGAAGGGTCGGAAGTCGTTGAAAGATAATATCAATGATAATGGGGTGACGTTGATCGAAGAAGCGACCCTTCGAGCCAGTATACATACCTGGATGGGCTTGTATGGAAAGCACGAACCTCCAGGCGGGTATCGTACTTTTATCAATATCGGAGAAGGGGTTGCCAGTTTGGGACATCCGCAGAACGGTGATTTAATACCGAATGGGTATAATCCACGGATTCCCGCAAAGAATTATCCGGCACGCGGGGTAATGCATCGATTTTCCGAGATGGGAAATTCAATCATAAATATTTATAATATTTCCGCATTGGCTGACCGATATTATTTACCGAGGGCGCCGGTACCGACTCCTCCGGTCGGTGAGGGTAATATTTTCGCAACAGTGAGGTATAATTTAACGGTTACCTGGATAGCGGTTGTGATATTGACGGTGGTTTTAGTGGTTTTAGTTCGGCTGGATGCCGATCTTTTCCGTATGAAGGAAAAGGGAGTGGATCCGGATACATTGATGTAGTTACTTAGGGAATTATATGATACGTGATTCACATCTTTCGATTATAGGGATTGCCATTTTCTTATGTCAGCTCATGATAATTCCGGCGACGGGATTGGCGGAATGGCTGAATCTGGTGCCGTCGGAATACGGTCAATCCCGGATGTTCAATATTTCCGGCAGGGATCGCACCTATTTCTCGATAGAAAAGGGCGAGTATTTGTCGGTGCAAGTGAAGGGACCGACTCAGATTCGCATCATCACGCGGATGGAATTCGATGCTCAACCCAGTCGGGCAAGGGAGTATTCCATCCAGTACACGATGGACGATCAAATGACCGATCGGGTGACGTTTACTGCGCGACCGATTGAAACTGCGCGTGATCCGAAAAATCCGGATCGGCTGTTAGGTTATATGCGCAAGCACAGCATCGATGTACCCCAGGGAGTACATTCCTATGCGTTTTCGATAGGAGATGGTGCTGAGCGGGTGTGGGTACGTATTCAGGAACCGCAGACGTCATATATCGAGAACTTGCGTCGGATTTCGTTTCAGCCCCAGCATTATACTACTGCAGTTGATTTGGAAGTCAAGGAGAAAATCACCACTTATTATCGAATCGGTAGCGATGAAGAACTTCGGTTGGATGTGATTGGTCCGACCAACCTGAAGATATTGGTACGGATGGAATATGATGACACCATGAGGGGAGAACAGAAGTTCCAGTTTCAGGTACTGGAGGGTGACCAGGTGGTGGAGACTTATTCTTTCAATACGGTTTTATCCGACGTAGCCAGGTATATCGAACCGACCATGACGTTGGTATCCCGCGGGGAAAAGGTGTATTTAGATGTATCGGAGGGATTGCATTCGTATCGGATTAAATTATTGGATGGGGACCGCACGGTGTTGATTAAATTTCTTATTCCCCTCAAAGATCTTGGGAACGAATCGTGATGAGAATTTTCCTGTACGTAGTTTTGATTGGATTATTGCTGATCGTAGTGGGGCAATCGGCTGCGGATACGCCTATTGATCGAAAGACGATCCATATTCCGTTGAATGCTGATTTCACATGGTTGTCAACTTATGATGATAACCTATTTCGACATTCTGAGCGGGATCTTACCCGGTTCGAGGACGGCACGGAGACCTATCATAACCCCAATTCCACCTGGGATGATTGGCGCAATGATTTCGGTGTGTCGGTGGCGTTGCCTTGGAAGCACGACAATGGGTGGGAAACCCGGGTGGAAGGGTCGATCAAAGCGGCGATACACGCAGTCAACCATCGGAAGGATTACCAGCGGTATGCCGTTAGCTTGCGTCAGACCTTTGGGAAAACGGTGTGGGTGCAGGTTTCGGTCGGTATCGTTCCGAAGTATTATCTCCGGCAGTATTACGACCGTGATATGAAGGTGTGGACTGAATGCGATTACGACAGCCGCACGTTTGAGGAAAAATTTCGCTATAAAACGCCATGGCGGACATACATTTATCCTTTTGCCCAGTTCAAGACCTTGTATTACAACCGGTATTTTACCGAATTCGATGCGGAGTGGACCACTTTCGGGGTTGGTGTAGAACAATTCCTGTCCCGGCGGTGGCTGGTGGGGGGAAGTTATCGTTTCACGGTGTCGGATAACGTGGGAGGCGGGGGATTGACGGCAGCCAGTCAGATCAATTTGATGGAAGATACCGAATACGGGGAGGGGGATTTCGAGGAGGATGAATTTCGCCTATCGGCAACATACAAGCCGCGAAAGTTTTTGGGTAAACGGTGGGAATTTTCTTTAGATGGTAAGCTCAGACTGCGGTATTATATCACGGATAATTCCATCGATACCGATCCGTTCCATTCCGGTCGAAAGGACACCCGTTGGGAAGTAGTGTCGGGGGCTTCGGTGCGAATTATGCGGCATTTGTGGTTGTCGGCGAGATACAAGTATGAAGAAAGGGATACGGTCAGTGACGAATCAGCAGTGGAAGCAGCTAAGGATTTCTTCCGACAGGCGTTCACTTTTGGGTTGAAATACGAGTTTCGACCATCGTCTAAGAGATAACACCTGATTACGCTATCTCTTGAGGTGGGTCAGTAATATAACAATATAACATATATTGACTTAAAAAAACAAGATTTCCCGGATTATCCGGGAAATTTTTTTTCAAATTCTAAAAAATATACTTGACATTGTTCTACAAATTACTATATTTACTTACTGGAGAGGTGTGCAATATTTTTCATAGCAGAAAATTGATGTAAATAGTTGATAATTTTAATGAAACGAAAACTAACGTGGAGGTACGCGATGGTTAAGATGAGATGGATTATTTTGTTGTTGGCGATTCCGGCTATGCTGATGGCGGCCAATCCAGGCGATGTAGTGATTAACGAAATTTGCTGGATGGGAACCCACGCAAGTTCCGGAGATGAATGGATTGAGTTGTTGAATACAACCGGATCTGCCATTACTCTGACCGATTGGTATATCACAGACGACGGTACTGCAGACACACTTTTCCTGACTGGTTCCATTCCTGCAAATGGATATTACCTGATTGAGGACCGGGAAGAGGCCACAGATGTCGTTGCGGATATGATTGATGGGGGTATGAGTCTGGCAAATACTGGTGACGCTCTGGAGCTTTTTGACGATTTGAATAACTCCATTGATGCACTGAGTACCGCGAGCACCTCTGGCGGATGGTATGCCGGGGTTAATGGTTCGGCTCCCTCTCCTGATTTGACTATGGAACGTAAAGATCCGGCTGGTCCGGACTCTGTCTGCAACTGGGGTGACAATGATGCAGTGACGGTGAACGGCAATGATGCCAATGGAAATCCACTGACAGCTACGCCCAAAGCGCAAAACAGTGTCTATGAGGTAGGTGCATGCTTTGCAGGAGACACCGATCCTCCGGAATTGGTATTTGCCTATGCCATGGGCGCTACAAGTGTTGATGTGCTGTGTAATGAGCCGTTGGATCCGACAACTGCACAAAGTACTGGCAACTATACGATGGATCCTGATGTGGGTGTGACCGCTGCTACGCTCGATGGCTCTAATCCGGCAATGGTGCATCTGACGACCGGAATCATGAGTGTTGGCACTTTGTACACGTTGACAGTGTCGGATGTGGAGGATACTTCCGGCAATGCGATGGTCGATGCCGAAGCCAGTTTCTGGGGTAACATCACTCCCATTGCCACTGCTAAAGAAGATCTGACTGATGGCGATTTCTTTCCTGACAAGATGGGTCAGCAGGTTACCATCCAGGGCATTGTAACTGCTGGTGACTACACCTTTCAGAGCTCGAATTCCGAATTCTTCGTACAAGATGCTACCGCAGGGATCGATAACTTCCATGCCGGTGTCGTTCACGGGGTGGCAGTCGGCGATGAGGTAATTGTCACTGGTGTGGTTGGTCAGTATAACGGCCTGAGGCAATTGCAGGGACCCAATATGGCGGTGCAGATTTTGTCCTCCGGGACACCGGTTTTCTCACATCCCCATATTTATACTGTAAGCCACGTTATCAACAACGGTGAGGCAACCGAAGGTTGGTTTGGCGGAATCCAGAATGTTAGCAAAGTGTGGGGTACCTGGCCCGCTGCAGGATCGAATGCCAACATTGGAATTACTGACGACGGTGGTGTTTCCGTGATGGTAATGCGGATAGACCGCGACACCGACATTGACGGTTCGGTCGAGCCCACATGGCCCATCGACATAGCCGGTGTTTTCGGACAATATGACTACACTTCTCCGCCTGATTCCGGTTATCAGCTCCTACCCAGGAGCCTGGCTGATTTCTGGCCTGCTGGCACACTACCAGTTGAGTTAGTGTCCTTTGAGGGACTGGCAGGCAACCGCGAAGTCAAGTTGGTGTGGAAGACAGCTTCTGAGACTGACAACGATCATTTTTATCTGCTTCGCAGTACCGATTGTCAGAACTATTTCCGAGCCAGCGACGATATTCCCGCCACTAATTCTCCCACGGGAAGTAACTATTCCTACATTGATCGGAACTTGGTCAACGGTACCACTTACAACTACAAACTGGTGGATGTAGATATCAACGGTATTGAGACTATCAATACAATTATAGTAACAGTTACTCCATCGCTGGATGCCAGTTTTGCACCTGATGCTTATGCACTGCATCAGAATTACCCGAACCCCTTCAACCCGACGACCACCATTACCTATGACGTTCAGGAAGCCGGGCATGTTAGCTTGAAGGTGTTTGATGTTCTGGGACGCGAAGTGGCAACATTGGCTTACGGTCGTCAGAATGCCGCAAGCTATACGGTGGAATTCGATGCCAACGACATCGCAAGCGGAATTTACTTCTACCAGTTGAAGATCAACAATTTCACCGACATGAAGAAGATGGTGGTTGTGAAGTAATTTCTCTTGATGACTTGAGATGATAAATCTATGTAATCTAAAGGAGCCGGCAATCATTGCCGGCTCCTTTCTTTATGATTTGCTCTAATTGATATATGATAATGCAGTGGCAATTCTATAAGTTGGCGAAAGATAGGAAAAATATTCTGATTAGAAAAAGGACTTGATTATATGAAAAATAGTAACTATATTGTAAAATAAATCGCCCATATTCTCATCCTGAGATGAGTTATATTTTAGTAAAGAATGTTATTATAACCGATTTGTCCTTATCACGAAGGTTCGGTAATGAAGAAAATCGTGGTGATTTCTCTGGTAATGCTGCTTCTGGGTAGTATCGGGTATGCTGCAGATGAATTGGGTAATCGGCGGCGGATGGCACCAATTCGAGCTACCGAGAGTCCCACGCCGGTGGAGACAGGGCTCGATGCTATGTGTTTCCTTTTCAATTATAATCCTGCGTCTCCGATGCTTTTCAATCCAGGATGGTTCTGGGATGGCGAAATGATATCCGCTTATTTTGATCCTGCTGATTGCTGGGTATATAGTCCACCCAGTCCTTACCCTTTCCAGATAGACAGTATCTGGATCCCCTTTTACTTCACAAATTCTATACCATTGGGATGGTACACTTTTGGAGTTGAACTATCCTGTCCAGATACCACAGATCCATTATGCCCTTATCCGAATCCAGATCCCAGTTCACCGGTTTGTATAGATACTTTTCAGGTTTATCATCCCGGAGGTGTTTCCCTAACTTATGTAATGGTTCCCTTTGATTGCTGTGTTAACAGTTCATATTTCTTGACCTTAAAGTTCTTGGACAGTCCGATACCGGATTTTTACCCTGGTTTGTGTTTTGATTCCGACGCTATTGACAACTGTGCCCAATATTACAATTATCCATATCCTTGGGTAGAATGGCATGATACTTTCATGTATTACAACAATCTATGCGATTGGGTAACTGTTGTGTATGGCAACAGTAATTCTTCATGCGAACCGGATTTGTGTCCTGGCGAATTGATGCCCGTAGAGCCTATTTTTATTACTGGAACGACTTATATCGATACTTTTAATACGTGTCTTTACGATAGTGTTTACGATCTTGAGCTTTGCACCACCTGGCCGGATCATGCTCAGGATATGGCGTTTTATGTTAATTTTGCCAATGGTGGGGATAACAATCTTTTGGTAACAGTCAGTCCTACTATTCCATGGAGTTGGGATATTTCATTGGCAATTTTAAGTGATTCCGGGAATTTCAATCAACCGTCATGCATCTGTGGGGAGGACGAAAATGGTGTTGGAGTGCCGGAATCCTGTACCATAGAAGGCTTACCTGATGGGCGGTATTATATATATGTTTCCGGTTTTTACAGCTATTGTGGCGAATATGAAATTGACATCAGTATGAGCATGAGCCAGAGTTATTCACCTGGTCCGCCCCATTCGGTTGACGATTTAAATATAATAAGGTTTTTCGATAATGTGGCGTTGTCATGGTCTCCGGTAACACAAGACACTTTAGGTTACCCATTAGATGTTTCGTATTATGTGGTATATATGTCCACCGAAGATGCGTTTTTTGAGCCTTCGTCATCCGATTCTGTAACAACTGTATATCCGCCATCTACCCGATACATTGACAATAATGCGTTGAACGATCCACAACGATTTTACAACATCAAAGCGTTCATCGAAGATTAAAAATATGTTAGGATATATTGGATATTGAATGTAAAACGATCCCAGTGGTATCGCCGCTGGGATTTGTTTCTATTGGTGGAGGTTGCGGTTTTCCTTAGCTGGAGAAAGTGGATGTAAAGCAATCTTGAGATGATATAGCAAAAGAATTCTATAGGATTCGAAGGAGTCGGCGTTATTGCCGGCTTTTTTTATAACCATGCAAAAGTTTGCGTAATTGTTTCGGTCTATTTAAATTAGTGTGGAAAATATTCATTGTGTTGTTAGAAAGGGTGGCTAAAAAAATGAATAATTCGTATATTTAGTATGGCTATTAGAAATGGCGAAATTATGACGTGTAGCCGGAATCTTTATCGGTTGGTTAATTGTATTTGGATATGATCTGAAGAAAATGGTGTTAATCAAAAAACTTCTCAACATCTCCTTGTCACTCTGAAATCGTCCGAATCGCTGTGGAATGCATCGATTCGGACGATTTGCATTGGTAATTGCCTTTGTAGGTGACCGGTATTACTGTCTATATTTGATAATAATCGGTCGAATATTGTAGAGGTGTCATGAGTGTGGAATTCTAACGGGAAAGATGGGAACTTTCAACCGGCAAAATAGTTTACGGAAAAGGGAAAAGGAGGCTTGACATTTAGGAAAAATTTTCTTATATATATAGTTTGGAGAACACCATGACACTTAAATGGATTTCTACGTTAAAGAATATGACGATCACCGGACTGATGGCGGTGTTTTTTATCGTGATCGGTGTAATGATCGCTTCGAAGATGCATTGGACGGAAGAGACTGTTGCTGAGCAGATACCGGCGGCACAAGCGGATACGCTACAGGTTGCGCCCATTTCGAATCCGATGGCATGGGTACAGAGTGGTGAAAGCCCGTTTGTAGCGGTGGCGGAAAAGGTGAAGCCACAGGTGGTGAATATCACGTCTGAACGGGAAGTAGAGCGGTACCATCATTCACCGTTTGATATGTTTCCCGATCCGTTCAGGGATTTTTTCGGTCCCCGGGAACGGGACGGGAAACCGAGAGAGCGGAAATATCGGATACCCAGCGGCGGGTCGGGGATTATCATCGACCGCGAAGGCTACATCCTGACCAACAATCACATGGTGGAAAATGCCAGCAAGATTACAGTGAAGTTGGAAGATGATCGTGAGGTTTCGGCGGAGATTATCGGCAGCGACCCGGAGACTGATTTAGCGTTGATTAAGATAGATGCGGATTTGGAGCCCCACCAAGTGGCGGTGCTTGGAACTTCGAGTGAAATAAAGATCGGGGAATGGGCGATCGCGATTGGGAATCCGTTTGGACTTGGATGGACGCTGACGGTGGGCGTGGTTAGCGCGTTGGGACGGTCCAATCTGCTGATTAGCGGGGGTGGTCCCAGTTACCAGGATTTTATCCAGACCGATGCATCGATCAATTTCGGGAATTCCGGGGGACCGTTGGTTAATATCAGGGGGGAAGTAATAGGGATTAATTCAGCAGTGAATACGCAAGGTCAAGGAATCGGGTTTGCCATTCCGGTGGACATTGCCAAGCAGATTGTCCGGCAGTTACGTGACCACGGTGTAGTGACTCGGGGGTATTTGGGGATGGTGCCGGCTCAGTTGACCCCGGTAAAGAAAGAAGCGCTGGACATGGACGCTGATATGAAGGGGGTGTTTGTGGACGATGTTCAGGAAGATACACCCGCGGAAAAGGGTGGATTGAAAGCGGGTGATGTGATATTGGAGTTCAATGGGGAACCAATGGACGACGTGGATCATTTCCGGTTTAAGGTGGCGGAAAATCCTCCCGGATTTGAAGTGACGATGTTGGTGTGGCGCGATGAGAAAACCAAAACGCTACGTTTCACGTTGGGGAATCGGTCGGAATATATTGCTGCGGCATCCCGTAGTGTCATTGAGGATGAAGAGGAACCGTGGTTGGGGATACTCGTGCGTGGGTTGAATTCCTCCCAGGCACGGGAATGGGGGATTGAAGCGGAATCCGGGGTGTTGATTGTCGATATTTCCTATGACAGCCCGGCGCAAGATGCGTTACAGGTGCGGGATGTCATAATCCAGATTGGGAAACAACAGATCGACGATATGGATGACTATCGGGATGTGGTGGATAAGTTAAAGGATCGAACTGATGCGATATTGTTCCGGGTACAGCGGGGGGATCGGACTCATTTTGAGGCGGTGGATCCGGAGTTGGCGGCTAAAGAATAATCCGTGTTTCGATATAGATTTGTATTTGCAAGTGAGATGTCTGTTAAAATGTGAGGTGTATCAATGACGAAGATTTCCAAAAAGGTGAATATTCGAGCCAATCAATCCCTCGAAAGATACCTCCAGGAAATCGGTGAAGTCGAGCTGCTGGACACCGATGAGGAAATCAAACTGGCTCGTCAAATCAAGAAGGGTAATCACCGGTCGTTGGAAAAGCTGACCAAAGCCAATTTACGTTTTGTGGTCAGTGTGGCGAAACAATATCAGAACCAGGGGTTGTCCTTGGGTGATTTGATCAACGAGGGGAATTTAGGGTTGATCAAAGCCGCCAAGCGGTTTGACGAAACCCGCGGGTTCAAGTTCATCAGCTATGCGGTGTGGTGGATCCGGCAGTCGATCTTGCAGGCGTTAGCGGAACAGTCGCGTGTGGTACGGCTGCCGTTGAACCGGGTGGGTGCTTTGAACAAGATCGGCAAAGCCTATTCCAATCTGGAGCAGGAATTCGAGCGGGAACCATCGCCGGAAGAAATCGCCGAGCAGTTGGATATGACGGCGTTCGAAGTGACCGACACCATGAAGATGTCGGGACGGCATTTGTCAATGGATGCGCCGTTTAATCAGGGCGAAGACAACCGGTTGTTGGACATTATCCAGAATGAGATGCAGCCGTCGCCGGACAACACCTTGATGAAGGAATCGCTGAAGAAGGAAGTGGATCGGGCGTTGGACACGTTATCTTTGCGTGAAGCAGAGGTGGTGCGGTTGTATTTCGGCTTGAACCGGGAGCATCCGTTGACATTGGAAGAGATCGGCGAGAAGTTTGAGTTGACTCGGGAACGGGTGCGCCAGATCAAGGAGAAAGCGCTCAGACGACTGCGCCATACCTCGCGCAGCAAGGCGCTACGAACCTACCTTGGTTAGTGGTGATGATTATAAGCCCGGCAGTGGATGACGCTGCTGGGTTTTTTTCTAAAGAAATATTTTACTTGACTTTAATGACAGAATTGTGTAGTTTAATGTAGAAATGTGAGTTAGT
>CBDVBD010000105.1:0-11718 GCA_965372135.1 uncultured bacterium
GAAATAGAAAAAGAATACCTGATCCGGGTACTAAAGGAAACCAACTGGAAAAAGAAGAAAACCGCGGAAATCTTAGGGATAGATGCCTCCACCATCTACCGTAAAATGCAGCGGTACGGCATCACGGAAAAACTGTAAAATCCATTGCAAAATGCGAATTTAATGGCAATCTGCCATATAAATAGTGCGAAAAAAACAATCGCCTAACAAATCTTTTAATAAAGACAATTTCGCAAGTCACTGTAATTATTAATCAAAACAACAGAGAAATATACCAAATAGCGTTTTGGCACAACCCTTGCTTCATTTATCTTGCGAACACACGAAAAAACAAAACTTATCCAATATCAATAGGAGGATGGAACCATGAAGAAGCTACGCAATGAAAAAGGTTTTACACTGATCGAGCTGTTAGTCGTTATCGTAATCATCGGTATTTTGGCTGCAGTGGCAGTCCCTCGTTTCATGGGTGCGCAGGACCGCGCCAGAGTGGGCGCTGCCCGTGCCGACCTGGATCAGTTCCGTCAGGCTCTCGGTATGTTTGAAATCGACAATGCCGATTATCCCACTTCGAACTATGCTACCGTCGCTGCCCTGGTTGCAGTGCTGGTCGATCCCAGCGGTGATGCATACATGACTCTGCCCGATGGCGATAACTTCCTCACTTTCGCTTACGCGTATGACAACTCGGTGACGCCGACCTCTTACACACTCACGGTGACCGCCTTGGACAACGGAGGAACCGTCTTGACCGGTACACCGGAAGGCGTACAGATGTAATCTCGAGTTTAGGCTAATGGATAAACAATAGTGCGATCCATATCAGCCTTATGGGCAGGTGCTCCCCGGCGCCTGCCCTTTAACTCCTCTATGAACACAAATTCCGGACCATCCTTTCGAGGCAACCTGTCATTTCTAATCCGGATATCATCTTCATGACACTGCTGCGAAAAAAAGTTCACTCTTAATGGAAGAAGTTGCCTATACCAAGCGGGAATTTTCCCATTCCGCACCGGAAGATAGGCTTTTCGTGTTGTTGTATATAGAATTAGCTAGATATGAAAACATCTGCACGGACGGCATGACATTTGCTACAGAACATCTTAAAGAAATCACTATCTTCATATGCAAAAACCTTCATATTCAATCCTGGTTGTAGAAGATGATCCCGCGTATCGGGAACTCTTGGAACTAAACCTCCGCGAGGAAGGATACCAAGTCTCCACCGTCGCCGACCATTCGGAAGCGCTCGATTACTTTGAAACTGAAGTCTATGATCTGGTAATCTGCGACCTCCGGCTGCCAGGACCCAGCGGCTTGGAACTGCTAAGGCAGCTAAAAGACCATGCCCCGGGTACCCGTTTTATCCTGTTAACCGCATTGGGAATTACCGAACAAGCAGTACAGGCAATCAAAGACGGCGCCGACGACTACTTGGTGAAAGGTTCCGTAACGCCTGACTCCTTATTGGAAGCAGTGAATAACTCCTTGGAACGAAAACATCACCAGGAGGAACCCGATCAAACGGTACAACCACTCCCCGGAGACATGGACATTTTGCCGCTCATAGGGCATAGCCCAGAAATTCAAAACCTGGTACAACGCATCCACCGTGTGGCGTCTTTTCGGAGTCCCATTTTAATCACCGGGGAAAACGGCACCGGCAAAGAACTGGTGGCTCGTGCATTACACCAGCAAAGCCCGGCAAAAGAGCATCCGTTCTCTATAATACACATCGGCTCCATGACTGGGACCCTATTGGACAGCGAATTATTCGGTAATGTCAAAGGCGCCTTCCCTGGAGCCAATCAAACTCGAAAAGGATTGATCGAAGAAGCGCACCAGGGCACTATTTTCCTACACGACGTCGCTGATTTACCCCAGCCTCTGCAAGCCAAGCTCCTTCGCCTGCTGCAGCACGGAAAAATCCGACGGTTGGGCGACAGCAGAGAAATCGAAGTCGATGTCCGAATAATATCAGCCACTATCCAAGACTTGTGGGCACGCATGCGTGAAGGCACTTTCCGCGAAGATTTACTGTACGCCTTGAACGTCATCCATCTGCACCTGCCGCCTTTGCGCGACCACCTTGAAGACTTGCCCCAGCTGGCGAAACACCTGCTGATAAATATGCAGGAACATAAGGGGATCGACCAAAAAACCCTATCACAAGAGGCATTAAAGCTATTATTATCATACGAATGGCAAGGAAATATCCGGGAACTGGAAACCGCACTGGAACGTGCCGCCATCTTAGCGGAAGATACCGAAATCACACCGGACCATCTTCCCGACAACCTAAAGCCGTCTCCACCCGGAATTAGCTTTCATATCCCGCCCGACGCCATTTCCCTGAAGAAAGTTATCAAGGAACTGACGGAAGGTGCCGAAAAAGAACTCATACTACGGGCGCTGGCTTTAACCAACAACAACAGAACCAAAGCCGCCCGATTACTGGGGATCTCGCACCGATCCCTCCTTTACAAGTTAAAAGATTATCAATTGCGATAGTGCAAGGGAGAGCCGCCATGAAACAAGGTCGGATTCTGATTACAACTGGAATGATCCTGATCACAGTCCTCGGATTGACGATCTGGTACGGATGTGATCACGAAACTTCCATGAGCCCCACCGATCCATCACTGGCACAGTACGTCTATTTGGACACACTGTACGCCAGCAGAGCCTATGCCGCACCGGAGCAAGACGTATCAATCACTGCTGTGGTTCGGACTGAGGTTGGTGAACCGGGAGCAGGATACGATGTACAATTCAATACCACCCTTGGAACTTTTCCCAATGGAGAAGAACAGATCATCCAGGCATCGAACGCGCTGGGGCTTGCCCAGGTTATCTTATCCACCACCGTGAACGACACCGGCAACGCACTCATTTCCGGTATGCTTTTAGCATCCCAAGAGACTCAATCCTTAACAGTTGCGGTTGGTGACACAACGCAACTGATACCTCCCGAAGGACAACTGTATATCTGGAGTACTCACAGTAGCCTGTATGCAGACAACGGATTGAGTTCCACGTCGATCTTCGCCAGATTGAGGGACCAGCAGAATCATCCCTTGGGTGGTCAAAGCATCGAGTTCACTACCACACTCGGCACAATAACATCACCTGGAATCACTAACGATTCTACCGGTGTAGCCCGGGTAACTCTGTTCAGTAGTTCCACTCCCGGCGTTGCCAGGG
Source organism: uncultured bacterium (assembly GCA_965372135.1). GTDB lineage: Bacteria > Electryoneota > RPQS01 > CBDVBD01 > CBDVBD01 > CBDVBD01. Next base: position 3,205 of record CBDVBD010000105.1, read on the forward strand.
TAGTAGCAAGGTATGGCGACGCAATAGATTCGTTGGAAGTGGAATTCTTATATTTGTCGGGAGCCCATTCCATCGTCCTCTCTACTAATCCAAGCATTCTTGTAGCCAATGGAATAGAAAATTCCCAGTTACGTGCCATTGTGCTTAATGAGGACGGAAATCCGGTTGCTGATGGAACTTCCGTTACGTTCTACTCGATTTACGGTGTCCTGTCGGAAGGCTCTCCAGTAGCATCAAAACCGGGTGGTGAGGTCTGTCCGATACGAAAGGTTGCCGAAGCACCCACGTTCCAGGTTCGCAATAACCCAGAACTTCCCCACACCATGGGAATTGAATCCGTATTCATCACCGTCACCGAGGGAGGTATAGCTACCGCTACGCTAACCAGCGCCACTACAGCGGTTGTAGATACCATCCGTGCCGAAGTGAGCACCGTTGCGGATACGAACACGGTGTTTTATGTCCCAGGTCCCCCTGCTCTCATTACCGTAGTACCGCAAGAAATCTCACTCCCCGCAGATGGTTACAGTTCCTGCCCGGTAGACATTACGGTTTTCGATACGTTTCAGAATCCGGTAGCCGCTGGAGAACCAGTTACCATTGTTGCAGTGCTGGGAGCCGTGAGTCCCACATCAGGCGCCACAGACGGTCAGGGTAGTCTTAACGTCACCTTTACTGCAGGGTCACAAGCCGGAATGGCAAGCGTCATCGCTTCGTCGGGTTCCGCCCAAGGTTCAGGAATTATCGAGCTGGTTCAGGTTCCTCTCGACACCATCTGGATCATAAGCACGCCTTCGGCAATACTGGGAGACGGTGAATCCGATGCCGAAATATCAGCCATCCTGTTTGGTGAAAACGGTCATGCAGTCCCTGGGGTCATCGTGAATTTCGAACTCAGTAATCCCATCGGATATCTATCAGCTTCCCAAGCAATCACTGACTCCACAGGAACCGCACGAGTCACCTATTACGCTGTTGCCACCTATCAAGACCTCACCACCAGCTTACATGCCTGGACATACGGTAACGAGGCTGAAGGTTTGCGGGATTTGGTCACACTGGGTATTACCATTTCCGGTTTGGCAAATCCGAGTACTATCGTGGCAGACGGAGTCAGCACCTCACAAATTACGGTACATGTGAGACAAACCACAAATGGTGTAGCTCTCAGTGATAGAATAGTAACATTTGGTGCAACATTAGGTACCATTCCCAGCCAAGGAACCACCAATAGTAGCGGACTGGTCACCATGACTCTGACCAGCAGCACCACTCCCGGAATAGCGAACGTAACCGCCAGTTTCGGAAACACATTACAGGATACAATCAACGTTACTTTGATAGAATCTACCCCGACATATCTGTCCTTAACGGCGAACCCGACTGTCATCCTGGCGGATAATGCCAGCACCTCCACTCTGACTGCGTTGGTGACCGATCAAAGCAATAATCCGGTACCCGACGGCACCGTGGTGCGCTTCGAGGTACCACCTAATTCAGGATCATTGGAAACCACGGTAGCAACCGTAAACGGTGTCGCCGTCAACACACTAACATCCAGCTCCAATCCTGACACTGTAACGATCCACGCTTGGGTGGATACCGCCCCACAGGTGGAAGATTCCGCGGTGGTTATCTATACGGTTGGATCCCCACAGAACGTCCTACTGTCCGCACAGTACGACACCTTGTTGGCAAATGGTATCGCAACCGATACCATCACCGCCAGAGTGGAAGATGCGGTAGGACATCTTTTATCCAACGTCGAGGTACAATTCCACACCACCCGGGGCAACATCACAAACAGCCAGCAGACCAATTCCCAAGGGGTTGCCCAGGTGCCGTTCTCGTCACTGATCACCGGGATCGCCACTATCACCGCCACCGCAGGCGCAGCCAGCGCGCAGATAACCGTGTATCTGGTTCCCGGACCCCCCAACAGCATCCTGTTGTCCTATGACCCAACTTCGGTGGGAGTCCAAGGTAGCGGTCGGAACGAGACGCTGATGATTACCGCCGACGTCAGAGATGCCACCAACAATCCGGTGGTAGATGGATCATTCGTTACATTTGACATCTATTCTTCCCCAGGAGGTGGTGATTTCCTGAGTTCCTATGATCCCATCCCCACCATCAATGGTGAGGTGTCGGTATCATACAACAGCGGCACCATTTCCGGTTCGGTGAGAATTATCGCCGAGTGCGAAGGCATCGAAGCCATCTCCACCGAAATTCAGATTTTCTCCGGTCCCCCGTACATCGAAGATATCAACAGCGGCTGCACCAGCAGCCACTTGGCGATCGGAGCCGGCCCCATCAATTTCTATGGGTGGTACACCGTCAACTACTCCACTACTCTAACCACAGTAGTCGGCGACGCTTATAACAACCCAGTCCCAGCAGGAACCGCCGTGTACTTCACCACATCCGGCGGCGTGATCAACACCATGACCGGTTATACCGATTCCTCGGGTGTTGCGACAGTAACAATGTTGAGCGGTGCACCGTATCCCACTATCACCCGATGGTGGGACACCCTGGAAGACCCCAACATCGGTGGTTCGATCTTGTGCAACACACCCCCGACAGAAGAAGGTGTAGCCATGGTCTTAGCCACCAGTGAAGGCGTGGACAGTTCCGGAAATCCCGCCATCGCATGGGGTACTTGCAACATCATCTTCTCCGGAGCCATCGATTCCATGTACATCGTGTCAGCAAGTGTCGGTGGTGACCCCACTGTCCGTGAGCTGTACATCGGAGAAAACGCGGTCATTATTTTCCGACTGTTCGACGTGAACCGTCATCCCGTAATACCAGGGTCAGAAATCAACTGCACCGCCAACGCTGGAATGGTGTACCCCGGTGTCATCACCACCAACGACCCGGGACAAATCGAATACGTGATATCATTCTTTAACAACCTGACCCCTACCAGTGAAACCACAGCCACTCCGGTGCTGATTTCCGTAGATTGCCAAAACGGATCAGCGTACGTATTTACGGATACTTTTATCCTATATAATAGCCAAGCACCATAAGGGAACCTAACGTCCGCGTAAACGCAGGAGGCGTTCATGCTTAACCGAGCCACTACACACATCATCATATTGGGATTGATCCTGGCAATGACTGGATCGATCACCGCGGGACCACCGGTCAACCTGTGGCAGCAAGGAGAACTCTGGTTGGCTGTCGAACTCGGCACTGTCAATCGCATGCTGCCCGATAAAGACCGATCGGGCACCGAGGGAGATCCGCTCCCGTCACGATCAAAACGAGGATTACTGAAAGTGGGATACGGAGTATATCCCTACCTGGACTTATTCGCCATGTTGGGCGCGGCAGACCTTGCCATCAACTCCAGCGATCCCACATTCAACAACTACGCCGGTGACATGTCCATCGCCTGGGGTGGGGGCGTGAAAGCCGGGTACCACTACGCCGACTGGAACGTTGGTGCCACCTATACCGGAACCATTGTCGGCTTCACCAGCAAAGGAGAGGTCTCCAACAACTTCCGAAGGGTAGTCAACAAATATCAATGGTGGGAAATACAAAACGAGTTGACATTCTCGTACCCCCTAACTACCCTTATACCCTTCTTGGGAGTGGAGAAAACCATTCTAATGGGAATCCACGAAATCGAAGACTATTTCCAGGGACACCTGCAGCCGGATCCGGATAAGTCCGACAACTATTCCGACATGACACAGCAGTTCCGTCCCTTAGCCGGAGTCGTAATGCTGCTGCCCAATGACTATTCAGTATATCTAAAAGTCGGCGGCATCGATTCGGACGAATTCTTCCTAAGTGTAGGCTTGTGCCAAGGTTCAAGATGATAATATTATCATGCAGATATTTTGACATAGGCAGTGAAAGGATGTGATACACGATGAAAAAGAAATTGCAGCACCTGACTGGATCTGAGGGATTCACTCTCGTCGAGGTGATTGTAACCGTGGTTATCCTGGTTCTGGGATTAGTGGTGGTCCTGGGCGTGTTCCTGGGAGCCGCTAAAGCCAGCAGCCATGCCCAAAAGGTGGATATCGCCCATTACCTGGCACAGGAAACTATCGAACAGTTCCGGAATACCCCGTTCCCCCAAATCCAGCCCTTCTCTGAATCGTACGGGGACATCGTGGGATTCCCAAACTTTCGACGAGTTGTACAAATGAGCCGTGTTGGTTCACTGAAAACGGTACGAGTCTTTGTGTTTTTCGATAACGACCAACGCAGTTCTCATCTAATTTCATACTACACAGACATATAGTAAAGCAAACACCAAAATACTCAAAAATTTGACACTGCTCACATCAAATAAGGAGAATGATAATGTTTAGGTTCAGAATCAATGAAAAAGGATTTTCCATCATGGAAATGTTTGTGGCGTTGGGTCTGTCCGCAATTATCATTACCGCCTTTATTCAGTTGTTTATCTATTCCGGGAAAACCACTGCCTGGAAAGAGCAGGAAGTGCAAGTCAGTCGTGATGCACGAATGACAATGATGCGCCTTTCCAGAGACCTCAGACACGCCGGACTAATCGCTTTCGACGACTGCAACGGCGATTCCAATGATATTAACATCGATGTCCTAGGAGAAACATTCTCCGACTCCCTAAACGAAATCTTCGAAGAAGCGTTATGGAATTCAATGACATTCCAAGCGGATGTCGATAACGATAGTATCACGGAAACCGTGCGCTACTATATGGACGGTGACAAACTAAAACGATACGTCTGGGAATGGAATCCCACTTCAGGTTGGCAGCCCGAAATCGAAGGAAGAGTGGTGGGAAACAACATCGACTTCTTGATGTTTACCTACTTCGGTGGCAACAATATTCAAATCCCCATTTTACCGCCAGCCCCATATTCATCTGTCAACTTAACACGTAGTGAGAGAGCGGCTGTTCGCTCGGTAAAAATCGATGTCATAACAAAATCAGAACGGGAAAACCACCAAAAAGTCCATTATGGAACTTATCCAGGTCCCGACGAACTTTCGTACCACGACGGATTCGTCCGTCAACATCTCGCAAGTAACGTGAAATGTAGAAACCTTCAATGATTTCTATGACATAAACCCTGCATATCCGATGACAGAAAAGTATTCGACACAATCGAGGTGCATGATGAAAAAATTAATGAAAAAATGGGCAACCATGAATGGATCCGGGGCAAAAAAGGAAAAAGGAATAGTGCTTGTGATGGCGGTGATGATGCTGACTATGGTGATAGCATTCGGAGTTATTGTAGCAATAATGTCAACCGCGGAAACCAGAATCAGCGGACACGCCTACCAGGATTCACAAGCCTTCTACGTCGCAGAGGGCTCAGTCGATTACGGCATAGATGCTCTAACTGATATTCTGGCAGTAAACCAGGATCCAACTCAGCAAGATTTAGATAACATTCAATCTCCAAGTATTCCATCTGGATATACTCTGGAAACGTTCTCGGTCGAAAAAGTTGGCGCACCCGTCCAAAAAGAAATTGCCTATGGTGCTTTTAAAGGAATGGATGCGGAAGCACAACGCTACACCGTGACCGCAGGGGTCTCTCGGTCAAATGAGAGTTCTACCATCGCGCGTACCGTGGAACTCACTTCCATTTCGGGATTCGAGTTCTACATCTTCTGGTACGATGACCTTGAACTGTACGCTAAAAAAGATATGGTCTTCGATGGACATGTACACAGTAACGGTGATATCTTTATTGGAACCACCAAAACCCTGACCTTTAACGGACCGGTAACCGCTGCCGGACACATCTATCACCATGCCAAAGGTGGCGGTCAAGTGTCTCCTCCTGGGGATATTGACATCATGGACGATTGGGGCGATTTACAACCGATGCTCCAAGGTGGAGTCTGGCTGGACGCCGATCAACCCACTTGGGAAACCGAAGCCATCACCCGCTGGGGCGGAACCGTCATGGACGCTTCCCACGGCATATATCCACTATACTACGTTTTGCCATTATCTGTCCCCAGTCAAATCGAAATCATTCAGCGTGGCGTAATTACGGATCCCCCGGAGTTGAGGGCAGTACGCTACTGGTATCAAGCTCCGATACGCATCCTGGGAGGCTCTGCCTATGATTCAATGGGTGTCCCGATTGACATGGGTGTCGGTACTATATCTGATGACAACTTCTATGATAAGCGCGAGCAGAGAACTATGTGGCTCACTCAGCTCGATATCGGAGCCATGATCGCCAATGGCACCACGCCCGATAACGGAGTCATTTATATCTCCGGCTTAATGGCGGGAGACGCCGTCAGATTGATTAACGCAGAAACCCTGCCTGTTGGTGGCTTAACCGTGGTGACTGATAACCCATTGTACATCTACGGAAACTATAATATCTCCCCGAAAAGACCGGCGTCCATCCTTGCCGATGCCGTCACTGTCTTGAGTGAAGATTTCAATGATCAAAAAACTTTTCAAGGCAACGTCAATCAACAAGCGTGCGAAACCTGGGTAAACACCGGTATCATGGCGGGAAGTCAGGAAGCCGTCGAGGTGGGAGCGGGCGGAGAATATAATGGTGGGTTGGAAACTATCATTCGCTTCCTGGAACGTTGGTCAAATGTCCACCTGCACTACCGAGGTTCTTTGCTCGCGCCCTGGCGAAGCCAACAAGCCACCGGAGTCTGGGAACCTGGCAACTACTATAGTCCGCCCATATACGATTATGGATATGATCCCGATTTAGTCAATCCAACGACTATGCCGCCAGGACCGGCATGGTTCCAGACGATCGTGTTAGCTACTTGGCAGCAAATTAGCTAAAAAACGATTCATTAATAATCACTGGATATCACATCATGATACCCACAAGGAAATCAACACCGGAAATGATGGCACGCCGATTCTTCCTAAAAAAGAGATGGAATAAAGCCATCGAACAATACCAAAAGTGCCTCCAAGAGGACGAAGCTAATCTTGCCGTGGTTAACCTTATCGGCGATGCTTACTTCTTCAACAATGACCATGATTTGGCATTTGAATACTACCAAAAAGCCTTGACCGGCTACCAAGAAGAAGGGCTCTTCGATAACGCTCTCGCCATGGCAAAAAAGATAGCCCGCCTGAATCCCAGTGAAGCGTCCATTCATCTGAAACTGGCTGAACTGTACACCGATCAGTCATTCCTGATGAATGCCATAACCCACTTGAATAACTATATCAAATCCGTGGGCAAACGCTTTGACGAACCTCTGGTGCGCGCTATCTTTCAGAAAATGGCGGAAACTCCCATGGAGAATCCAGACCTCTGGCGAGATATCGGCGAGTGCTACCGCGGCTTGGAAATCAATGATCCGGAACTGGACCAAATCATGGCACCCGGCAGCACTTGTCCGATTATAACACCCTCGGAAGATACTGTTGAAATCTCCCATGAGATCAAAGAATTTGCGCTGTCGGATACTGATGATCAACTCGAAACTGATTCCTCATTAATGGAAGATGCCGCGGAAACCTTCCTAACGGACACAGAAATTCCAGTAACAACCGGAATGGACACTCTGCCCGATACTGCCACCGAGGAACAAACTACCGGAGGTATCCAATTGCAGGATATCTTATCTGAGGTATTACCACCTGAAGAAGATTCTTCGGTAGTGGAAATCCCCACCGATTTAATCGAACCTCATGAAGAAGCGCTGGCTGATCCTTCCACTGCATCTGCTGAAGAACAGGAATCGGATCAAGACGCTGCAGACGAAGACAGCCAAGACGTCTTGATGACACTACCATACGATGAAATGGATGAGATTTCAGACGCCGATCGAGAATCCGCTGCAGAGGAACACCGAACAGTGGAGACAATGTTGACCGGTTTCTCCATGGATGAAATAACGGTAACCAATCAAGAATCAGAAGAATCATCCACCAATGAAGAAGCCGCTGATCAAGCGGAAACGGAAGCGTCTGATAGCCCGGAAGCAGAAGTTGAACCTGAACCGGAAGAATCATCCGCCGACAAAGAAACCGTCGAAACCGACTCTCACGAGGAAATCGAGGAAATCTCGGAAGAAGAAGCGGAAACCGAAGGTCAGGAGATCGAGAAAGACCTCCAATCACTGGAACTCTCCGAACTCGCCGAGTTAAATCGGAAAGAAAAGACCATTTCGCCCAACTTTGATGGTAAGGAACACATGGAACTGGGTAAAATATACCGGGAAATGAAACTCTGGGATGCTGCAATCGCAGAATTTAAAACCGCCGCCTTGGACCCCAGGTGGCGTACCACCGCTTGCATCATGCTGTCCGAATGCTTCCAGCAAAAGGGCGAGCTGGTGTTAGCCATCAGCCAATTAAAATGGGCATTGTCTTTTGAAGACGAACAAGAAGAGGATGAGGATAAATATGCTCTGCATTACGAATTGGGATCTCTGTTCGAATCCGCGGGTGATTTTTCACAAGCACGCGAACATTACCAGGAAGTACACCGTTGGAATGCCAAACACCGCGGAGTCAAGAAAAAACTATTGGAACTTAGGAAA
>CBDVBD010000106.1:0-11439 GCA_965372135.1 uncultured bacterium
CCCCCCCCCGGCCCCCCCCTGAATAAGCGCGCGCCGGCCCCCACCCCGTGCAGCGAGCCACAGGACGATCGGCCGATGGCGTGTCGGGGGGGATTGCATGCGCCGTTGGAATATCTACCGTTGACGGTGTCGCTTCAGGTGACCAAGTGGGTGGATCAGGATGTGCAATTTGCCATCAGCGGAGAATTCAAGCCGATCGATGCACTGCGAATTCGAGTGGGATATTCCACTGAAGGGCACGATCAACACTTAGATACCAATAAGGATACGTTTGCCGGTTTAAGCGCTGGTTTTGGCTTACTTCACAGTAAGCTACGATTTGATTACGCACTGACTTCGAGGGGGGAATTGGGGTTGGTTAACCGGTTCACGATTTCCAAGGTTTTTTGATAGCGTCTCGCGCAGAGCAAAGAAGTGAGGGAGTGCCCGCCATAGTTCCCCTGGAAACCGGGGGGGATAGCTTGGATTCCCGCTTGAGCGGGAATGATAATCGAGATTCAATGCAATGATGAAATTTCCCATGGATCCTCCACGACCGTTCGGGGAGGATTTTCTTTGCATAAGATTAAACCTTTCGTGGGTTTAGGTGTCTAATGGTTTGAGTGGATCCATGGAGTATGATGATCAGGCACTGGTGGCGCGTTTTCAAGGAGGGGACGAAACAGCATTCAATGAGTTGGTATCCCGGCATCGACAGGAGATTTTTTTCCTGGCAATGGGGCTGGTTGGAGCACGGGAAGATGCGGAGGATTTAGCACAGGACGCGTTTGTACGAGCATACGAGGCGCTGCCAAAATTTCGGGGGAAGTCCAGTTTTCGGACCTGGTTGTATCGGATTACGTTGAATTTGTGTTTAAATGAGATCCGAAAACGGAAGGTCCGGCAGTTGATGTCTCTTGATAATCCAGGAATACCGTTAGTCAGCCGGGAAGCAAAGCCTGACGAAGCGTTGGAGGAGGCAGAACGGCATCAACAGTTAATGGCAGCGATGGGGAAACTTCCGCCAAAACAGAAGCGGGTGTTCGTACTCCGGTATTTTTCCGAGATGTCCCACGTTGATATTGCGGAAATATTGAACCGGGAGGTGGGCACGGTAAAGGCGAATTATTTTCAGGCGATTCAGAAGCTTAGAGCGGTGCTCAAAGATTATTAACGGAGTAGGTATTAATGCAATGTGAGTCAGTCCAAGAGTTGTTGGTCGATTTCATCGAAGGGGAGGAACTCGAGAACCGGCAGGCGATACAGGCGCATTTGGAAACGTGTGTGTCGTGCCAGGGTGGATACCAGCGGCTGGAGCAGGATTTGGAACGACTTAAGGCGCGGCGAAAAGAATTAATCCCCAATGATAAAGCGTGGATCAGCTTTCTACCCGGCATCCGGCGAAAAATTACTATGCGGGAAGCTCGGCGAATGAGCTGGATGCCAGTGAAGCGGTTGGCGCCGGTATTTGTGTTGATGGCGGTGATATTGATTCTGTTTAAAGTTAAGTTCCCAGCCACGGAGAGTATGGTGCCGTTGGAGGGATCGCTGTTAGGGTATGTGAGTTCATTGTGGATTTCGGATGACGAACTAGAAGATTTGACTCAATTGGAACTTTACGAGGATGATTTGTACAATAATTTGATGGGGGAAGATGATGCGGAGGTGATGCAGGTGATCGATAATTGGCAGACGGACGGGCTGGACGTGATCGATCAGTTGATGGAACTGACGAATGAGGAACAACGTCAAGTGTTTGAACGATTGGAGCAAGGATTATTATAACCGGTTGGGAAAGCCTGGTCAACGGATAGGCTTTCCAAATGGGTTTTAGTCGTTTCGGAAAGGAGTAATTATGGCTCATCGGCTAACATCGTTTTTATTTCCCAGACCTATGATTTTATCACGATTGCGACCAATCAGGGCTTCAGTGATTTCGGCTGTAGTGGTATTGATGTTGGTGTGTTTACAGTCACAGTCGATGGCGCAACCTGATCGTCCGCTTCCGCGCGAGGAGATGCGTGAACGGATCAATACCATCATGATCGCCAAGATGGACGAATATTTAGATTTAAGTGTGGAACAGGCGGATCAGTTTTTTCCCAGGTTCCGGCATTTCAGTAACCGTCGTGAGGAATTGGAACAGGAACGGAGGGAATTGATCGAGGAATTGAGCACGGTGGAAAAATCGGATCCAACCTATGAAAGGGAGATCGAGGAGTTCCTGGATCGGATTCATGGTGTGGATATGAGTATGGTGGAGTTGAAGCGGCAATTTCGTGAAGAAGTCCGTCCGATTTTAGACCCGGCGCAGAGGGCTCGGTTGGTGATATTCTCGCATCAATTTCCGGAACGGGTTCGGCAACTTATCGACGATATTCGGCGGGAACGGATGGAACAGAATCGTATGAACCAACCGCGGAGGCATCAGAATCCACCGTCTCAGGGTCGATAGGCGCTGGGTAGGGAGATTCTATATTATTTTTTGGTGAGCATGGGAGAAGAAAAAAGCAGCACGTTTGTGCTGCTTTTTTGGATCTCGGTCAGGAGGATCTAATCAATCTGTAAGTTCGTAATCGAAGGGTGATCCTGCGATTGTATGGGTGTAGAAATTACTTTAGAAGTACGATCTAGAAGTACAATTTTTTCCACTTTGAATACTGGAAAATCGGCGCATTTCGGTATCACATTTAGCCGTAAGCTACCGGTAATTTGGACCAGTTTACCTTCCATTTCAGGTTTCAGCTCGAAAGCCAGACTTAGCTCGTAAACCTCTTTGCGGGTCACCACCAAGAACCAGCATACATCAGTATCGGGGCTCAAAACGAGACGTCCCTTTAAGATTGTCGGAACGGTGTTGCTCGTGGTCGACATTAACGGTGTTTCCGTCGCAGATTCGATGGTGTAGGATTCGGAGCCATTGTCCGGGGACGACATGGGATCCGAGGAACAGCTGATCATCCCAAACGCAACCAAGAAAATCAAGGCTACGGCAGGAGCCCCTATTTTGATCCATTTACTCTTCATTTTTCTTCTCTCCTAATTTTAGGAAACATTGTTTTTTGGACAGACTGTTTATGTAGTTTGCAATGGATGTGCCAAGAGGGAGAGTATATTATGTAATATAATAGTAATATTATATTTACGTATGTATTTTTTGATTTAAGAGCGTCTATTAAGTTTGCGATCCCGTGTTATTTTGTAAGTAATATTGACACTCCAGGGAGGTTGGGCTATTTATATGACTGTTATTTATGGTTATATGTTAATGTTGGTATTGTTTACAACTGTAAGAGATTCAGACAGGTTGTTTAGTTGTTCGGTAATGCTGTTTTAATTTTTCAGGTAAGTTACGAATTTGATTAGAGATAGGCATAGTAAGTTTAGCCGTTCTGCTCACACCCGCTCATAGGTGGGCTGTGTGGCTATTATTCACCAGACCAAAGACTGGTGCTGGTAATCATCTCAGGTGGATGGTACCATCTTGTCAGAGCAGGACAATCCATCAGTGGGCTGGATTGTGGGTATCAATTCTGAGTTTGATGGAGATTGGAGAAACAAAAGGCAGCACTTTCGTGCTGCCTTTCTGGACCTTGGTTCAGGTGGACCTGATCCTTTCGAGTGATTAATCATCGAGGGGTGATCCAAAACCTATGGCTGAATGGAAGTTATTAATAGACTTGAATATCAGTCACTTTAAATACGACCCATCTTTGGCAAATCGGCGGTGTCTCATGCTCAATGCTGCCAATAATAATAGCATCCATACTCTCTGTTTCAGTGGGTATTCCACCAGTTAAAGTTAATTCCAGTTCGTACGCTTCAGTGTCACTGACGATCAAGTACCAGCATTTTCCGGTTATGCTCTCAGTCAGTTGTCCCTTTTTGATTGTTTCGTTGTCCAGGCCTGTCAAAAACGGTGCGTCATGCGCCGATCCAACAGCATAGGATACGGATCCATTGTCCGGGGACGACATGGGATCCGATGAACAGCTAATCATCCCAAACGCGACCAAGAACATCAAGGCAACGATAGGGGCCCCTTTGGTGATCCAGTTTCTCATCATTTTAACTCTCCTGTTTTAAGATAATGTTTAATTACTTTGAGTTTTGATGGTTTCTCTTTCCGCTGAGTGTTTTTTGCAATGGGTGTGCCAGTTGGAGGATTCATGGAGGTATCATATTGTTTATCTTAAGATATATGGAGATATTTTATTGTGACGAATAGTGATAATCGCCTGCGGTCAGACTTACGATTTTGTCAGAATTATTGACAATTGGGATGGGTTGTTTTGGTTAGTTGTTGATTTACAAGGAATTGGTAATAGTGTTTGAAAAACTAACAGGTGTCAGGAAAACTGACATTAGAATAATCTTTAGTTAACAGGGGTGATTAAGCTATTGTATAGATTGGAAATATAAATGATCAATGTAAGAGAGAAAAAAAACGACAGCAGGATCCTGCTGTCGTTTTCTGGATCAGGGAACGGCAGTTGCCGTTCCCGTTGAGGGGCTTATTTTCGAGGGGTATTCCCGTTGAGCGGTGTTACCTTTTCTTGAACACTACTTTGTTGACTTTGAATACGGGGTGGAATTTGGAGCATTGTGGTTCAATTTGTGTAGTAGCAATACCATATACCCATACAAGGCGCCCGTCGTCCTTTGGTTTCAGGATGTCAATAGTCAAACTCAATTCGTAGCTAATTGTCGACTTCACTATCAGGAACCAGCATCCACCGGAGCGATCCAGTTTAAGATTACCAAACAGACTGGTGCGAACCGGTGCTTCCATAGGAGTAGATACATCTGGGACTTTATTCCCGGGTTGGAAGGCGTAGGTTTGAGCATCATTATTGTTGGATGACATGGGGTCTGTAGAACAGCTCATCATTCCCATTGCGATTACGAGGATCCCCACCAACACAGGGATGCCTCTCGTGATCCATTTAGAGTTCATCATTTTAACCTCTTTTTTAAACATTAGATTTTTTCGTTAAGATGGAATCGTATTTCCGTTCTTATTCGCATAAAACTTAAAGCAATTGGTATGCCCAAGGATTTTGCTGTGTTACAGTGCAGCGTACAGAAGTTTATAACTTCAAGTAATTATATGAAATAGGATGGGAAGGCTCACAAAAATGTTTCTTAGTGCCTCGACATAGTGTTTCGGGGATGAGTGTTAGGATCTCGGTCAGTTTCGAGTGATATTCGATGTTACTATTTGAGGATTCGGGAAATGGGAGATTGTCTGGAAATAAGACATTGTGTCAGGATTCCTGACAATTAGCGGTGGCGGCGTCGAATTGATATTTTTCGAGGCGACTATAGAGGTAAGTGCGGTTGATGCCCAGCAGCTTAGCGGTTAGGCTTTTGTTGCCATTGGTTTGTTCCAGGGCACGGAAAATCAAGTTTCGCTCGATTTGTTCCAGGGCTTGAGGCAGGGGCAGATCGGCATCGGGCAGGGGTAAGGTGGTGCCGGTGGTTTGTCTAAGGGCTGCCGGCAGGTGATCCAGGGTCAGTACTTGCTGGTCTTCAGCAAATATCAGGGCTTGCTCGATGACGTTTTCCAGCTCCCGAACATTTCCGGGCCAGGAATAGGTTTCTAAAGCCGCCATAGCATCCCGGCTGAATCCACGGATGCGAATTCCGGTTTCATTTTCCTGTTTGGATAAAAAGTAACGGATCAGCAGGGGAAGGTCTTCGATGCGTTCACGCAGGGGGGGTAGTTTGATAACAATGACATTTAGGCGGTAATACAGGTCTTTGCGGAAGGTTCCTTCGATAATTTTTTGCTCCAGATCCTGGCTGGTAGCGCAGATTAACCGGACGTTAACTTTACGTTCCTTATTGTCACCGATGCGGCGTACGATTCGGTCTTCCACCACACGCAGCAGCTTCGCTTGCAATAATCCGTCCAAGTCACCAATTTCATCCAAGAAGAATGAGCCGCCGTCGGCTTCTTCGAACAGTCCGGGTTTATCTCGATTGGCACCGGTAAAGGCGCCGCGGACGTGCCCGAATAATTCGCTTTCCAATAATTCGCGTGGGATGGCAGCACAATTTTGAACGATAAACGGTTTGTCTTTTCGGAAGCTGTTCCAGTGTACCGCTTTAGATACCAGTTCTTTACCGGTTCCGGATTCGCCCAGGATAAGGACGGTTTTACCACTGTCCACCACCCGGCGAATCATATCGAAGACCCTGCGCATAGGGGGACTTTGACCGATTAAGTTTGCGAAACTATAGCGTTCTTCGATTTCCGATTTCAGGCGAAGGTTTTGGCTGCGCAGGTTGTTGACTTCTGCCTGAATACGATAAAGTTCCAGGTAACGTTCAACGCGGGCGACCAGTTCATCTTGGTTGATGGGTTTAGTGAGGAAGTCGTCGGCACCTTCTTTCATGCTGGCGACGGCAAGTTCGATGCTGCCATAGCCGCTCATCATGATGATAATTGGTCGGGGGCTTAGGTTATGAACGTGGGACAGCAGGATCATGCCGTCTTTGCTGTCGCCGAAAAACAAGTCACAGAACAGGATTTCGGGGTTCCATTCCTGCAGTATTTGCCGTGCTTTTTCCACAGTTTCCGCAGTCTGAACTTCGTGCCCGGCAGCTTCCAAGGTTCCTGTCAATACAGTTCGGACATCAGCATCATCATCGATAACTAGTATCTGGCTCATGAGCATCTCGTAGTTAGTCACGGCAGAGAGGTATCCCGCTACGCCTGAATTGGAGCATTTTATAACTATAGTTTTCTGATATATTCTTCGGCAGATTTAGGGAGTTTCTTGATAATCTCCGGTAAGGAATTTTCTTGCTTTTGATGGGAATGTTTATTATTTTGGGGTAATTCAGTAACAGAATCAAGTGACAGGAGATATTATATGGATCATACGGTTGTTATCGACTCCGATTCAATGGGAGTTGGGGATAAGGAATTGGGCAGGAAGTTGTTGAAAACGTTTTTGACGTTATTATGCGAGCGACATGACAAGCCACGGACGGTGATTTTTTATAATTCGGGAGTCCCGTTGGCGTGTGATGGATCGGAAGTATTGGATTTACTCCGGCATTTGGAAAAGGATGGTGTAGAGATTTTATTGTGCGGGACCTGTGTGGATTATTACGGTGTACGTGACAATGTGAGGGTGGGAACTATTTCAAATATGGGTACTATCCAGAATCGGATGTTTTCAGGGAAAACAATTAAGCCGTGATGAAGATTTTCTATTCATACAATTCATTCAGGTAATTGATGAGTAATAACACTCCTATGAGACACGATAAGGATTACCGGAAATTGGAATCGGGCTCACCGCGAAGTCGGATGCTTCCAGGGACACGAGTGACATGGATAGGCGTTTTGGCTAATTTGGGGCTGTTTGGGTTGAAGTGGGTTGGTGGAGTGATGGGGCATAGTCAAGCACTGGTAGCGGATGCCATGCATTCGCTTTCGGATCTTTTAAGCGATTTCATCACGTTATTGGGATTGCACTATGCACGGAAACCGCGGGACCCAAAACATCCTTATGGACATGGGAAAATCGAGACATTGACAGCGTTTGGGGTGGGTATGATATTGATTTTAACGGCGGTGGGAATAGGGTATCATGCCGCGCAGTCGATTTATTTTCATAGGGAAATGCGACCGGCACCGATTGCCATACTGATTGCCGCGATTTCAATTGTGGTTAAAGAGTTATTGTATCGTAGGACGGTGGCGATTGGGAAACGAGAAAGGAGTCCTTCGTTAATTGCCAACGCATGGCATCACCGCACCGATGCATTGTCGTCAGTGGCTGCCCTGATGGGGATTACAGGAGCGGTGATTTTCCCAGCGCTGCATATTCTGGATGCGGTTGCTGCATTGTTAGTGGGGATGTTTGTGTTAAGAATGGGGGTATTGATCACGTGGGACGGGGTACGGGATTTGGTTGACACCTCCCCCAACGAGGAAACTATTGTTGAAATGGAGCGGTTGGCTACCGAAGTACCGGGAGTGTTGCTGGTGCATAACCTGAAAGCCAGATATTACGCCAAGGAATTGGTCGTCGATCTGCATGCGGAGGTGTATGAGGATTTAACAGTAGCAGATGGACACCGGATCGCGCATACCATTAAGCAGGCACTGATGGGGCGGTTTGGGGAAATCCTGGATGTGCAGGTACATATTGAGCCGGAGGGGGACACCTCGATGCATCCGTATCATTTATAGCAGTGTGCATATTACAATTAAGAAAAAAAAGGCGTTTTTCGAACGCCTTTTTTTGTTTGATCGCACTATTTAGTGCAGTTTATTCTTGCATACTTTGTAAGGATTTATTATCTTGTCTTTCTGTAGGAATTAGGTTCCCCATCTCATTGTAGTCCGTCTTTATTACTGGACAGTGGATGCTGCTGGATATAGTGGGGATTCACACCGCAGATGCCTGCCAAATGCTCCTTGGAACAGTATCCGGGATAACGATACAAATCTAACAGTCTAACTAACCCAGGTTAACACCATGAGCTACCAATACCGAGACATTTTCGTGTCGAAACTTTCCATTATCGGTGCAGGGCAAATCGGTCCCGATATCGCTTTGCATTTTTCAAAAGTTTTCGTAAAGCACAATGTCAAAATCATTATTGTGGATATTGTGCAAGAAGCGCTTGATAGCGCTAAAGCCAAGATTGAACGAAAAATCCAAAAGGGCGTGGAAACTAGAGCCTTCAAGCCTGAGATGGCTGAGGGGATGTTGGCAAGTATCACCTATACCTTGGATTACCACGATATTGCCGGTTCTGAGATCGTGCTGGAAGCTGCCACTGAAGACGAAAACATCAAAGACATGATTTTCCTGCGAGTGGAAGCGATCTGCGACGATAAATGCTTGTTCTTCTCCAATTCCTCCCACATGCAGCCGGAAGTGATTTTCAAGAATGTGAAGTTTCAACACCGGTGCTTGGTCACCCATTACTTCTTCCCCGCCGAAAGAAATCCGGTGGTGGAACTGATTCCCTCCGATCACACCGACAAGGATCTGATGGACAGCCTGATGGGGTTTTACGAATCCATCGGGAAAATCCCCATCATGGTGAAAAGCTCCTATGGATACGCCATTGATCCCATTTTCGAAGGCTTGTGTCAATTAGCCGTCATGTGCTTGGAAAAAGGGTACGGCACCGTCAAGGAAATCGACAAAGCCGCCATGGAAACCTTGGGATTAGGAGTCGGACCTTTCACCGCACTGAACTTGACCGGCGGTAATCCCATCACCGACCACGGATTGGACGAAATGCACACCAAGCTGATGCCGTGGTTTAAATCTCCGAAAGCGTTAGCGGAAGCGGTCAAGAACAATCAGGCCTGGCCGACCGCTGCTCGAGGGGAAGAAGTTGTAGTCCCGCCCGAGAAAATGGCGAAGCTGGCGCGCCAGTTCATGGGAGCGTATTTCGGGTTGGCGTCTTATGTGATTGATTTAGGTTTGGTGGATATCAGCAGCTTGGACATGGCGACCGAAATCTCCCTGGTAGTGAAGGCACCTTTTAGATTGATGAACAAGATTGGCTTGGAAAAAACGCTGGGGATTGTCGAGGAATTCTGCCAGGAACACGAAGGATTTGAGGTTCTGGAAAGCTTGAAGAATGCGGCGAAAGCTGGGAAATGGGACATATCACAGGTCACGAAAACGGTGGTGGATGATGTGGCGGTGTTGACCATCCGGCGTCCCCGGGTGTTGAATGCGTTGAACACCGATGTGATGAGTGAACTGCTGGCGCATTTCGAGGCGATTGAAGAGGATCAGTCGTTGATCGGGACGGTGCTGACCGGTTTCGGGAACAAGGCGTTTGTATCTGGTGCTGATATCAAGCAGTTAGCGACCTGTAAAACCCCGCAGGACGGATACGACATGTGCAAAAGTTTTCATAGTGTGTTGAATCGGATTGAAGCCTTGAAAAAACCGGTGGTGTGTGCGATGAATGGGTTCGCTTTTGGCGGGGGGAACGAATTGGCGATGGCATGTACCGCAAGGATTTCCAAGAAGGATTTGAGGGTGCTTGCCTGCCAGCCGGAAGTGAATTTGGGATTTATTGCCGGAGCCGGTGGGACGCAAAGGCTGCCCCGGTTGGTGGGATTGGACAAAGGCGCGGAACTGCTTAGAACCGGACGACCGGTCTCGTCGGCGGAAGCAGTGGAAATTGGCTTGATCCATAAAGAAGTTGAAGGTGATTTGATTACGGAAGCCGCGTCATTGGTCAAGCAAATCTCGCAAGGCGCCGTAAAGGTTGAACCCATTTCAAAAGACCCTCTGCAAAGTGTCGGGGAAGATGCTCAGCTAAATATCGGGCATTTGAGCAAAAAGATCGATGACATTTTGGTGCGAACCATCTATGAAGGGGCACAAATGACCCTGGAAGATGGATTGGATTTGGAATGCCGGCGATTCGGGGAATGCATCGATACAGAAGACATGAAGATCGGGCTTGAGAATTTCATGACCAAAGGACCCCGTTCCAAAGCGGAATTCGTGCACCGTTAATCGTGCTGTCATGTGTCTACGAATTACGATTCAACGAATCTCGATTTCTCACATGATGGTCTATACACTGTGCCGCAGGGTGTCCCCACCCTGCAGCAAGAAGAAAAGAGGTGGAGCATGAAAACCACAAATGAACCTATTGATTGTGCTGTCATGTGTCCTCACGTGACAGTCGAGATTCCGTCAGGTGGGGACACCTGACGGCACCTAAAAAAGAAACTTGGCAAGTGTGGCACAAATCTATTCAAATGGGACTCCTGCGGCAACAGGATATCGACAATGGGAAGAAGAAATAGGACGTTGATTACGGTTCCGTCATTGTTTTTTGTAACAACGACCATAAAAGAATGGAAACCGCTGTTCGCAACACCGAAACTCAGAAACAAAGTTCAGGAGCAACTGTTTGAATTGTTTCCCACTAAGGCAGATGCTTTAATGGGATATGTGATCATGCCTTCGCACGTTCATCTGTTTGTGGGTTGCAAAAAAGGAGGAAAACAGCTATCAGAGTTCATGCGTACATTCAAATCGCTGACTTCGCGATGGATTTTTCCTGAGCAAGACTCAACCTGGATGTATCGATTTGATGATTTGGTAATCACTTCTGATAAGCAGTTCGAAATCAAATTGAAATATATGCATGAGAATCCACTCCGAGCAGGACTGATCGACGATATTATGAACTGGAGATGGTCAAGCGCTCGTTTCTGGCATTCGGAAAAACCGCATCCGGTGTTGACAAAGGACTGGGATTGGATTGACAAGTAGCGGTGCCGCAGAGTGTCCCCACCCTGCGGAAAAGGAAGGTTGATGGGAAGAGTGCAGGGTGAGGACACCCTGCAGCACAGAACACAAACATTTGCTATTGATCGTGCTGTCATGTGTCCTTGTACAGTATCATAAGATAGTTTACAGATGTTTCAGGACATGGTTGACAATT